>JANPKC010000337.1:0-9114 GCA_031425855.1 Actinomycetes bacterium
CCCGGGCGCTCCGTCGCGACCGTCGGTGCCGTCCCGGCCGTCGGCGCCCGCCGGCCCGGCGGGGCCCGCGACGTTCCAGCTGAGGGCCTGCTCCGAGCGCTTGCAGGCCTTCCCCGCGGAGGGCAGGAGGAGGAAGCCGGACTTGTGCCGGCAGGCCTTGATCACTCCGTCCTCGCTCGTCGCGTCGAGCCCTGCTGTCGCGCCGCCGACGGTGAGCGCGAGCGCGGCGACGCCGAGCGCGACGGCGCGCAGCGTCAGCCTTCGAATTGATGTCTTCATCGTTCCTCCTCGTGGCTGGGGAGGAGTCGTGATACCGGTCGCCGGAGAGCCCGCCTAGTGTCCGAAACGGCCCGAACCGGCTCGAATGGACGGTTCTGCGCGCGAATTTCCACACACTCGACACACTTCCGTGATCGAGATCCGCTTCCACGTCCCCGATCCGCGCCGTCGCCTCGCCGCCGTCCGCCTCGCCCACCAGCTGCGCGAGCGGCTCCCGCACGAGCTGACCCGGAACGGGCGCGCCTGGGAGCTGAACGCGCCCGCGCCCGACGTCGCCCGCTTCGAGTACCAGCTCGAGCTGATCGACCGTCACGGCGCGAGCGAGTGGATCGTCGACCCCAACAATCCCAAGCGCGCCTCCGGCCCCTGGGGGGACAAGTCGGTCTGGGAGGAGCCCGGCTACGAGCCGCCCGGCTGGCTCGACGGCGAGCCGGTCGGCGAGCCGGAGGCGGCGACGATCGCGAGCCGCATCCTCAAGACCGAGCTGCCCGCCCTGATCTGGGCGCATCCCGACGCGACCGAGCGCAGCCCGCTCCTCGTCGCTCACGACGGGCCCGAGTACGCCCAGCACTCGGAGCTGCTCCGCTACCTCGCGCAGCTGCCGCCCCTCCGCGCCGCGCTGATCGGGCCGGTCGACCGGAACGAGATCTACTCCGCGTCGGCGAAGTACTCCCGTGCGCTCGCAGAGGAGATCCTCCCCCAGCTCCCGCCGGCGCCGGCCAGGATCGGCCTCGGCGCAAGCCTGGGCGCACTCTCGCTCTTCCACGCGCATCGCCGCCACCCGGAGACCTTCGACGCGCTCTTCCTCCAGTCGGGCAGCTTCTTCCGCCGCCTCGAGAGCTACGAGCGGGGCTTCCCGCGCTACGAGCGGATCGCACGGTTCGTCGGCGGCGTCCACCGCAACCGGCCGGAGCGGGCGATCCCGATCGTGCTCGGCTGCGGCACCGTCGAGGAGAACCTGCCCGCAAACCGCGCCCTGGAGGCGTCGCTGCGCGCCCGCGGCTACGACGCGCGCCTGCACGAGTTCCGCGACGGTCACAATTGGGTGGCGTGGCGCGACTCCTTCCACCCCCACCTGCACCGGCTGCTGCAGAGGATCTGACCTGACGCGGCGCCACCTCTCCCTCTACTCCCCTGCGATCGGCGCGGAGGGACGCGTGATCGCCTACGGCCACTGGGGCCGGCCGCTGCTCGCCTTCCCCTCGCAGGAAGGCCCGGCCTGGCAGTACGAGGAGCGCGGGATGGTCGACGCGCTCGCCGGCCCGATCGAGGCGGGGCGCGTCAAGGTCTACGCGGTCGACAGCTTCGACTCGGGGAGCTGGTACCGCGACGGGCTCTCGCTCGAGGAGCGGGCGCAACTGCACGGCCGCTACGAGGACTGGATCGTGAACCAGGTCGTCCCGTTCGTGCAGGCCGACTCCGACACGGCCGAGATCATGGTCACGGGCGTCAGCTTCGGCGCCTACCACGCGGCCAACTTCGCGCTCCGGCACGCGCACCTCTTCCCGCTCGCGATCTGCCAGAGCGGCGTCTACGACGTCTCGGTCGTCGGCGGCGGCGAACGGGGCGACGCCGTGTACTTCCAGAATCCCGCCGACTACGTCCAGCATCTCGGCGGCGAGCACCTCGACTGGCTCCGCGGCCACGTCAACCTGCTCCTGATCGCAGGCCAGGGGCAGTGGGAGGACACCACCGGCGCGCTCGAGAGCACGCGGCGCTTCGCCGGGATCCTCGGCGAGAAGGGGATCCGGCACGAGCTCGACCTCTGGGGGCACGAGTCCCCGCACGATTGGCCCGCGTGGCGCGCCCAGATCGCGCATCATCTCCCCCGCTTCCTATGAGCTCTCGCACGCATCTGATCGGCCTCCTGCTCGGCACCGAGGAGGACTGGCCGCGCGCGTTCGAGCACCTGCTCGCCCAGGTCGGCCCCGTCGAGCACGGCGGCGTGACCCACGAGCTGACGACCGAGCGGATCACGAACGAGCCGTTCGACCTCCGCTCGAAGCCGCGCTACTCGCTGGTGATCGACCGGCTCGGCTGGTGGTACACGGTCCCGCGCGAGTGGCTGAAGAAGGTCTCGCTGATGGACGACGTCTACCTCCTGAACAACCCGTTCACGTTCCAGGCGATGGAGAAGCACTCGGCCTACTGCGCGATGATGCGGCTCGGGCTGAACGTGCCGGAGACCTGGCTGATCCCGCACAAGAGCCCGCCCGCCAACGAGCGCTTCCAGCCGACGGCCGAGCGCTACAACCTCCCGTTCGACCTGGAGGAGATCGCGGCGAAGGTCGGCTACCCCCTCTACATGAAGCCCTTCGACGGAGGCCAGTGGGTCGGCGTGACGCGGATCAAGGACGCCGGCCAGCTGCACGCCGTCTACGACACCTCCGGCGAGCGGCTGATGCACCTGCAGGCATCGGTCGAGGACTTCGACGTCTTCGCCCGCAGCCTCTCGATCGGGGCCGAGACGATGGTGATGCACTTCGAGCCCGACCGGCCGATGCACGACCGCTACCAGGTCGACCACGACTTCCTCAGCGCGAAGACGGGCGACGAGGTCGTGACGATCAGCCGGCTCGTCAACGCGTTCTTCCGCTGGGAGTTCAACTCCTGCGAGACGATCGTCAAGGACGGCGTCGCCTCGCCGATCGACTACGCGAACGCCTCGCCGGACGTCGCCCTGACGAGCCTCCACTACTACTTCCCGTGGGCGATCCGGGCGCTCGTCCGCTGGACGGCGTTCTGCTCGGCGACCGGACGGCAGATGCGGATCAACCAGTCGACGCGCGACTACTTCGAGATCGGCGACCGCGAGGACCTGACCTACGAGAAGAAGCTCGCGGAGTACCGGCGCCTCGCCGACGGCTACTTCCAGGTGCCCGAGTACGACGAGTTCTGCGCCGCGAAGCTGCCGCACCTCGACGAGGTCCTCGTCGACTGGGTCGAGGGGCCGGACTTCGACCGGCTGCTCGTCGACACGGTCACCTCGACGTTCCCGGAGCACGAGCACGACCACTTCGTCGCCCACTACCGCGGCCTGCTCGCGGCGTGGGCGCTCGACCAGCGCGCGGCTGCGTGAAGCTCGTCATCCCCGGCGGTGCAGGGCTGCTCGGGACGCACCTGGCGACGACGTTCGCGGGAGACGGACACGAGATCGTCGTCCTCAGCCGCACGCCCGAGAGTGAGGAATCGCACCGACAGGTCGCCTGGGACGGTGCCAACCTCGGCTCGTGGGCGGCAGAGCTCGACGGGGCCGACGCCGTAATCAATCTTGCCGGACGGAGCGTCAACTGCCGCTATACGCCGGCCAACCGCAGGGCGATCATGGACTCGCGCGTCGACTCGACCAGGGTCGTCGGCGAGGCGATCGCGGGCGCCGCGACCCCGCCCCGTGTCTGGCTCCAGGCCAGCACGGCGACGATCTACGCGCACCGGTACGACGGGCCGAACGACGAGCGGACGGGTGTGATCGGCGGCGCCGAGTCGGACGCGCCGGACAGCTGGCGCTTCAGCATCGAGGTCGCCCGGGCCTGGGAGCGCAGCCTCGACGAGGCCCTCACGCCGCGGACGCGCAAGGTCGCGCTCCGCACCGCGATCGTGATGAGTCCCGACCGAGGCGGCGCCTTCGACGTCCTGCTCTCGCTTGCGCGCCGCGGCCTCGGCGGAACCTCCGGGAACGGCCGGCAGTATGTCTCCTGGATTCACATCGATGACTTCGCCCGCGCCGTCCGGTGGCTGCTCGAGAGCGATCTCGCCGGCCCAGTCAACGTCGCGGCCCCGCAGCCGCTCCCGAACGCCGCGTTCATGCGGGCACTGCGCGAGGCGTGGGGCGCTCGCGTCGGGCTGCCTGCCACGGCGTGGATGCTCGAGCTCGGCTCACTCCTCCTCCGCACGGAGTCCGAGCTCGTGCTCAAGAGCCGCCGAGTCGTGCCGGGCCGTCTCGCGGAGAGCGGGTTCACGTTCGAGCATCCGTCCTGGCCTGAGGCCGCACGCGACCTCTGCAACCGCTGGCGCTCGCTCCACGGATGAGCCGGGATTACGTCCTCGAGCGCACCCAGGTCGTCGCCGTCCCGGTCGAGGAGGCGTTCGCGTTCTTTGCGGATGCGCGCAACCTCGAGCAGATCACGCCGCCGTGGCTGCGCTTCCGGATCGTCGAGGCACCTGACGAGCTGGGGGTCGGCGCCCGGCTGCGCTACCGCCTGGCCCTCTTCGGGATCCCGATCCGGTGGCGCACGGAGATCGTCGCGTGGAGCCCGCCGCGCGGATTCGTCGACGTGCAGAGGCGGGGACCTTTCCTGCTCTGGGAGCACACGCACCGGCTGACGCCCGTTGACGGGGGCACCGAGATCTACGACCACGTCCGCTACCGGCTCTTCCTCGGCCCGGTCGGGGCGCTGGTGCGGCGGCTGCTCGTGGGCCGCTGGGTGGAGGGGATCTTCGACTACCGCGCCGGGCAGGTGCCGGGGCTGCTCACGGTAGAGCCTGTCGCGCAGCCTCGTCGAACGGGGTGAGCTCGAGCGGGATCAGCTCGCGGATCCGCTCCTCGCGGGCGATCGTCGGATTCCGCAGCCCCTCGATCAGCGGCCGAGCGACCGAGGCGTTGACCGGCGTGACGAGGTTGAGCCAGAGCGCCGAGAGATACGGCGTCAGCACCGCCACCTCGACGATCAGCGGCTTGCGCCCGAGCAGGCCCGCGATCCGCTCGATCATCTGCCGGTAGGTCATCACCTCCGGCCCGCCGAGGTCGTAGCCCTCGCCGTAGGTGGCCTCGTTGCCGCACACCCCGGCGAGGTAGCGGGCGACGTCGTCGAGCGCGACCGGCTGCGTCGGCGTCGAGACCCAGCTCGGCGTGATCATCACCGGCAGCCGCTTGACGAGTCCGAGGATCGTCTCGAACGCGGCGCTGCCCTTGCCGACGATCATCGCGGCTCGCAACGTCGTCACAGGCACGCCTGCGGAGCCGAGCCGCTCGCCCGTCTCCCGACGACTGCGCAGGTGAGGGGACGCATCCGGATCGTCCGCCCCGAGGCCGCCCAGGTAGACGATCTGGCCCACACCCGCGCTCGCCGCCTCCCGCGCGACAATCCCCGCCGCCGCGCGGTCCTGCTGTTCGAAATCACGCGCTCCGAGCGAGTGGACGAGGTAGTAGACGACCTCCGCTCCCTCGATCGCCTCGGCGACGCCGTCGCCCGTGGCCGCGTCGGCAACGACCCAGCGCGCGCCGGGATCGTCCCGCGGCGAACGTGAGACCGCGGTCACCTCGTGCTCACCGAGAAGGGGCAGCAGCGCCCGGCCGACGACACCGGTCGCGCCGAAGACGGTCACCCTCATGCGGAACTGCTCCGGACGAGGAGGCCGAAGTAGCGGCGGCTGACGGCGGCGTGGAACGGGCTCTGGCCCTTGAGGTAGAGCGCGCCCGTCCACCCCGGCGCGCCCGCGCGGGCGGCCAGGCGGGGCAGGTACTCCTCGACGGTGACGCTCAGCTCATGCCCATCCGCCTGGCTGCGCTGGGCGAGCGTGACGGAGCCGCCTGCGCGCAGCGCGAGCAGGCCGCCGCGGATCTCGTGCCTGCACGAGACGAGACCGGCGTCGAACGAGAGCTCGGGCGGGCCGAACGTGAGTAGGGTGGCTCCGCCGAGCAGCTTCAGCTTCCCACCGCCGCCGCTCCAGCTCGCGCGGACGCCGCCGCGCGTGAAGCGGTCGACCGCCTGCCAGTAGGTGACGCCGAGCGTTCGTGCGCCGGCCTCCGACGCCTCGACGGCCGGCTCCGTCACGAGCATCCGCTGGCGCGACTCGAAGCCACCCGAGTCGAGCACGCGCTCGGTGGCCTCCCAGCCGGTCATGCGGCCACCGCGAGCGGCTGCGGGTAATCGTCCGTGCCCAGCTCGGCAACGTACCGCCTCACGTAGATGCCGTCCGGGTCGAACCGCTCCGCCTGGCGTTGTGGGCTCAGGCGCCGGTTCGGCCGCGAGTCGGTGCCCGTGCCGGCGACCCATTGCCAGTTACCGGTGTTGTTGGCGACGTCGCCGTCGACGAGGTGCTCGAAGAAGTGCTCGGCGCCGCGGCGCCAGTGGATCCCGAGGTGCTTGGTCAGGAAGGAGCCGGCGACGAGGCGGACGCGGTTGTGCATGAACCCCTCGCGCAGCAGCTGGCGCATGCCGGCATCCACGAGCGGATAGCCGGTCCGCCCGTCTCGCCAGGCGTCGAATGCGCCCTCGTCCTCGCGCCAGGCGGCCGCGCGCGGGCGGAAGTCCTCCCACGCCGTCTCCGGGCGGGCCGCCAGCAGCTGGTGGTTGAAGTCGCGCCAGCAGAGCTGCCGCACGAACGGCTCCGAGCCCTCGCGCTCGAGCGCCCGCGCGACGACCTCGCCCGCCGAGACGCAGCCGAAGTGGAGATACGGCGAGAGGCGGGATGTCGCGTCGGCGGCGGGGATGTCGGCGAGCTCCTCGTAGCGGGCGAGCCCTCCGTCGAGCCAGTCCTCGAGGCGCCGGCGCCCGGCCGACTCGCCTCCGGCCGGCAGCTCGGCCGCCGTGCGGCCGCCGGCGAGCTCGTCCGGTCTCGGCACCAGGCCTGTCTCGACCCCGGCCGGCAGCTCGACGCGCTCCGGCGCCGGCAGCACGTCACGCCGGGGGTGGTCGCGCCAACGACGCCAGTACGGCGTGAAGACCCGATAGTGGTCGCCGCCCGCCGGCGCGAGATCGCCCGGCGGCACGACGGTCACGCCCGGGAAGACCTCGAGGTCGATCCGCCCGCCGGCGAGCGCGGTTCCCAGGCGCCGCTCCCGCTCCTGCGCGTACGCGCTCACGTCCTCGCCGACGAAGACGGCGTCCGCGTCAGTGTCGAGCGCCAGCCGGAAGGTCTCCGCGAGCACGTTGCCGCGGCGGACGACGAGGGCGCCGCCGCGCTGTCGCAGCGACCGGTCGAGGTCACGAAGCGCGTCGACCAGGAATGCGACCCGGTTCGGGGCCCCGAAGGCCGCCAGCACCGCGTCGTCGAGCACGAACAGCGGCACAACGCGCTCGGCCCGCTCGACCGCCGCGGCCAGCGCCGGATGATCGTGCACGCGCAGGTCGCGGGTGAAAAGGACGATCGCGGTCCGAAGCCGACGTTTTTGCACTATGGACAAAGGGTAGACAATTAGCTCCGACCAACCGAGGAGGAACCACAATGGCACGTATCGAGGAATCGATCGACGTCGACGTCCCCGTCGCGACGGCCTACAACCAGTGGACGCAGTTCGAGGAGTTCCCGAGCTTCATGGAAGGAATAGAGCGGGTGCAGCAGGTCGACGACACGCATCTCCGCTGGGTCGCCGAAGTGGGCGGCAAGCGCGAGGAGTGGGACGCGGAGATCACCGAGCAGCACCCCGATCACCGGGTCGCCTGGACGGCGACAAGCGGCAAGGGCAACGCCGGGGTCGTCACCTTCCACCGCATCGACGACGCGCAGACGCGCGTGATGGTGCAGATGGACTGGGAGCCGGAGGGGGTCACCGAGAAGATCGGTGCCGCGCTCGGGATGGACGACCGGCGCGTGCAGGGCGACCTGCAGCGGTTCAAGGAGCTGATCGAGCAGCGCGGCGCCGAGTCCGGCGCGTGGCGGGGCGAGGTGGAGAATCCGAGCGACTGACTCCGACCTGCGCGCCGCGCTCGCGGGCGTGACGGCGGCGGCCACCTGGGCCGCCGCCGAGCCGGCGCTACGGCGTCTCTTCCGGACGCCGTACACCGACGTGCGCCTGCTCGGCGCTCCGCTGTCGCAGCGGCACTGGCGGCTGGCGGGCACCGCGGTCCACCTGGCGAACGGTGCCGCCGCGGGCGTCGCGTTCCGGCGGCTCGGACTGCGAGGCTGGAAGGCCGGTCTCGCCGCGGCGCAACTCGAGGGCGTCGCGCTCTGGCCCGGGATGGCGGTCGTCGACCGCTACCACCCCGACCGCAGCAGCGGCGCCTGGCCGCCGCTGCTGCTGAACGCGCGGGTCTTCGGCCAGGAGGTCGCGGCGCACGCGATCTTCGGCGGCGTGCCCGGCGCGCTCGTCTGGGACTAGCACCGGCCCCCGCCCGCGGCCGCATGGAGCGGCCGCGGACGGGAATGCCCCTAGTTGCACCAGTCGAACAGCTCCGGATTCGTGAAGTGGAGCCGGATCACGGTGCCGAGCGGGAGGAACGACGGCGACGGCAGATCGGCGTTGATCAGGCCCTCGCTACCGCCCGAGTCGGAATCGATCGTGTCGTAGTCGACCTGCCGGCGCGCCGCGGCGGCGAGCAGGTCGTTCTGGATCAGGAACCGGACGCCCGCGGCGACGCAGCGCGCGCCGCGGAGCGAATCGGCGCTCCGCGGCGAGGACGCGCCCGCCGCCGGGACGAGTGCGATCGCCGCCGTAGCGGCGATCGCAAGGGTCAGAGCGATCCTTCTCAGCATCGAGCTCTCCTCTCTAGGAAGCGGCGCTCGGCGGGACGAGCACCGTGTCGATCGCGTGGATGACGCCGTTGGACGCCTTGACGTCGGCGACGATCACCCGCGAGCTCCCGTTCAGGACGAGCTTCCCGCCCTTGATCGAGAGCGCGATCTTCTCGCCCTGGACGGTCTTGACGGACGCCCGCTGCTTCGCGGCCGCGATCGCAGTCGCCGCGGGGACCCGCTTGGCGAGCACGTGGTAGGTGAGCACCTTCGTCAGGAGCGCCTTGTCGGTCGCGACGGCGTCGTAGGTCGCCGGCGCCATCCGCTTCAGCTTCGCGAAGGCGGCGTTCGTCGGCGCGAAGACCGTGTACGGGCCCTTGGCCGACAGCGTCTTCACCAGGCCCGCCTGCGTGACCACCGCGACGAGTGTCGTGAAGCGCT
>JANPKC010000338.1:0-2495 GCA_031425855.1 Actinomycetes bacterium
CGAATGGCGATCGATCCCCGCGTCGACATCGGCCACGTCCACCTCAAGGTTGCCGACATCGAGCGCGCGCTCGGCTTCTACGTCGGCGTGCTCGGCTTCGAGCTGCAGCAGAGGATGGGCGAGCAGGCGGCCTTCATCTCGGCCGGCGGCTACCACCATCACATCGGGCTGAACACGTGGGAGAGCCTCGGCGGCAGCCCGCCTCCACGCGGCTCGACCGGCCTCTTCCACACGGCGATCCGCTATCCCGGCCGTGCGGAGCTCGCCGACGCGCTGCGCCGGGTCGTCGAGGCCGGGATCCCGCTCACGGGCGCCTCCGACCACGGCGTCAGCGAGGCGATCTACCTGAGCGACCCGGACGGCAACGGTGTCGAGCTCTACCGCGACCGGCCGGAGGAGGAGTGGCCGCGCGACCCGGACGGCGGCGTCGCGATGGTGAGCATCCCGCTCGACCTCGAAGCGCTGCTCGCCGAGGCGCCCGCCGGTGCCTAGGGGCTACATGGAAGGCCCGGCCGCCGACGAGGCGGAGCGGCGGCTCGACGAGCTCGAGCGCGGGGTCGAGCTGCCCACCGAGGAGCGGCTGGCCGTGTTCGGCTCGACCGCCGCCGACCCGGAGAAGCACTTCATCGGCTGGCGCGACGACGTCGACCCGGATGCGCTCTTCGCCTCCGGCGAGGCCTGGGGCCTCTCGGTCGTCCGCCGCCCCGCGGGCTAGGCGGCGCGCAGCTGGGCCGCGCGGAGGTGCAGGAGCGACACCGCGGCGGCGCTGCCCGAGAACGGGTTCGCGACCGTCTCCCGGCCGACGACTCCGATCGCCGCCTCGATCGTGCCCTCGACCTCGGCGAGCAGCAGCGGCCCCGGCGGAACCGGGCGCTCGTCCAGCTCGGCGATGAGCCGGACGGCCTCGACGTCGTCCTCCCGTAGCGGCCGGATCGTGATCGACTCCGGCTCGAGCGTGGCGGTCCCGTCCTCGTCGGGCCGGAGCCCGCTGTGGTCGTCCTTGAGCCGCTCGCTGGCGAAACGTGAATGAAGATCGGGCTGCACGGGGTCCTCCTCGTATTGCTTGCGTCGTCCTCACCGTAGGGATTTCAGCCCGGCCAACGCTCGTTTCGGGCGTCACGCGGGTGCGATACAACTAGCGAGCACATGGCCAAGGCCGTCGAGCAGCTCGAACAGGTGACGATCCGCTTCGCGGGCGACTCGGGCGACGGGATGCAGCTCACCGGCGACCGCTTCACGAGCGAGACGGCGGTGATGGGCAACGACCTCTCGACCCTCCCCGACTTCCCGGCCGAGATCCGCGCGCCCGCAGGCTCGCTCCCGGGCGTCTCGGGCTTCCAGCTCCACTTCGCCGACCACGACATCCTTACCCCCGGCGATGCGCCGAACGTGCTCGTCGCGATGAACCCCGCGGCCCTGAAGACGAACGTCGGCGACCTGCCGAAGGGCGGGACGCTGATCGTCGACACCGACACGTTCAAGGAGCGCAACCTCGCGAAGGCCGGTTACGACGCGAGCCCGCTCGAGGACGGGTCGCTCGCCGACTACCACGTCCACGAGGTCGCGCTGACGTCGATGACGGTCGGCGCGCTGAAGGGGATCGAGGGGATCACGCCGCGCGAGGCCGAGCGCTCGAAGAACTTCTTCGCGCTCGGGCTGATGAGCTGGCTCTACCACCGGCCCACCGAGGGGACGCACGAGTGGGTCGAGCGGAAGTTCGCGAAGCGGCCCGAGATCGCGCAGGCGAACGCGACCGCGTTCAAGGCGGGCTACGCCTACGGCGAGACCTCGGAGGACTTCGCGGTCAGCTACGAGATCGCGCCGGCAAAGATGGCGCCGGGCGTCTACCGCCAGATCAGCGGCAACACCGCGCTCGCCTACGGGCTGATCGCGGCGTCGAAGCTCTCCGGGCTCGACCTCTTCCTCGGCGCCTACCCGATCACGCCCGCGAGCTCGATCCTCGAGGAGCTGGCGCGGCACAAGAGCTTCGGCGTCCGCACCTTCCAGGCCGAGGACGAGATCGCGGCCGTCGGCGCAGCGCTCGGTGCGGCCTTCGGCGGCTCGCTCGGCGTCACCACCTCCGCCGGCCCCGGGATCGTGCTCAAACAGGAGACCATCGGGCTCGCGATCATGCTCGAGCTGCCGCTGCTCGTCCTCGACATCCAGCGCGCCGGCCCCTCGACGGGGATGCCGACGAAGCCGGAGCAGGCCGACCTCTTGATGGTGCTGTTCGGCCGCAACGGGGAGAGCCCGGTGCCGGTGGTTGCCGCGTCGACGCCGTCGCAGTGCTTCCACGCGGCGATCGAGGCGGCTCGGATCGCGCTCAAGTACCGCACGCCCGTCTACCTGCTCAGCGACGCCTATCTCGCGAACGGCTCCGAGCCGTGGCTGATCCCGAAGGTCGAGGATCTGCCCGACATCTCGACGGACTTCGCCAAGAGCAGTGGAGACGCAGCCGAGGGCGAGTTCATGCCCTACTCGCGCGATCCCGCGAC
>JANPKC010000339.1:0-6908 GCA_031425855.1 Actinomycetes bacterium
CGGTCACCGAGATCCTCGCCGCGGGGAGCGGTGCCCTCCCGGAGACCGTGCGCGACGCAGTGCTCGCACGGGTCGCGCTGCTCGGTGAGCCTGCGCGCCGCCTGCTCGACGCGATCGCCGTCGTGCCGCTCCGGGCCGAGCTCGCGCTGCTCGAGCGGATCGCCCCGGACGAGCTCGAGCAGCTCGACGCCTGTCTCGCGGCCGGAGTCGTGCGCGCCGACCGCGACGGGGTCGCCTTCCGGCACGAGCTCGCGCGGCTCGCGGTCGAGAGCGCGATCGCGCCCGCTCGGCGCCGCGCGCTCCATTCCGCCATCCTCGCCGCGCTCGAGGCGAGCGGCGACGTCTCGCGGCTCGCCCATCACGCCGAGGAGGCGGGAGACGGCACGGCCGTGCTCCGGTACGCGCCCGTCGCGGCAAAGGCCGCGGCCGCGGCGAGCTCGCACCGGGAGGCTGCGGCCCAGTACGCACGCTCGCTCAGACATGCGGACGGCCTGCCGGCTGCCGAGCGGGCAGACCTTCTCGACCGGTACGCCGAGGAGGCGCTGCTGACGGGCCTCTACGAGGAGTCGGTGACGGCGCGCCGCGGCGCGCTGGCGCTCTACCGGGAGCTCGGCAACGACCTCAAGGTCGGCGAGACGCTCTCCCGGCTGACGAATGCGTGCACGCGCCTGGGGCGCAATGCCGAGGCCGAGGCGGCGAGCCTGGAGGCGATCGAGGTGCTCGAGTCGCTGCCGCCGGGGCGGGAGCTCGCGTGGGCGTACGCGGTGCAGGCGTACGCGCGAATGCTCAGCCGCGACAATGCAGAAGGCGTCGCGTGGGGCAGGAAGGCCGTCGACGCCGCCGTGGCGGCCGGCGATCGTGAGGTCGAGGCCTACGGGCTCAACATGGCCGGCACGTCGCTGCTGATGGCAGGGGACGTCGACGCCGGCGTGCGGGACTTGCAGCGGAGCCTCGAGATCGCCCGGGCGGAGGCGCTCGAGATCTTGACGATGTCCGCGCTGAACATGCTCGGCACCGGGCTCGGCGAGATGATGGAGCTCGAGCCCGCAGAGCGCTACCTGCGCGAGTGCATCGCGTTCTCGGAGGCGCACGAGCTCTGGCCCGTGTACCCGCGCTCGTGGCTCGCGCTCGTCCACCTCTACCGCGGGCGCTGGGACGAGTGCGCGCGGCTCGCCGGCTCGGTCCTGGCCGGGCCTGCCGACCCGATCAGCCTGATCGGAGCCTGGATCGCCCTCGGCCGCCTGCGGGCGCGACGCGGTGACCCGGGCGCTCTCGACGCTCTCGACGCCGCGCTCGAGCTCGCGCTTCCCGGCGGTCACCTGCAGCGGCTCGGGCATGTCCACGCCGCGCGCGCCGAGGCCGCCTGGCTCGCCGGTGACGCGGCGCGGGCAGCCGAGGAAGCGCGCGTCGCCTACCCGCTCGCGCTCGAGAAGCGGCACCTCTGGTTTGCGGGCGAGCTCGCCTACTGGCAGTGGAAGGCGGGTGCGCTCGCCGAGTGGCCCGACTGGATCGCCGAGCCGTACCGTCTCCAGCTCGACGGAGACGCGGCCGGTGCCGCGGCCTCGTGGTCGGCGCGCCTCTGTCGCTATGAGGCTGCACGCACGATCGCGGACGCCGGCGACGAGGCGGCGCTCGCCGATCTGGACGGTCTCGGCGCACGGCCGGCGGCGGCCGAGCTGCGGCGGCGGCTGGGCCTGCGCGGCCCCAGGGAGGCGACCCGCGAGAATCCGGCCGGACTGACCGCGCGCGAGCTGGAGGTGCTGTCCCTCGTCGCCGAGGGCCTCCAGAACCGCGAGATCGCCGAGCGGCTCGTGCTCTCGCCCCGGACGGTCGACCACCACGTCTCGGCCGTCCTGCGCAAGCTCGGCGCGCGAACGCGGGCCGAGGCCGGCGCGCGCTTTCGCGAAATATCGGTAGCCGGCGGCCCCAAGATGGGCGGTTCCGCCGATGCTGCGGCTCCCCTGCGCTCGTAGCGTCGAAGCGGTCTACGAAAGGAGTCCGCTTTGGACACGTACGTCATCCTTCGCCGCAACGGCTGGCGCAGCGGCGATGAGCTGGGAGAGGCAGCGGCGCGCTCGACTGCGGAGGGCGAGCTTATGTCCGACGACATCCGCTGGATCCGCAGCTACGTGCTCGAGGAGGGCAACGGCGTCGGCACCGTCTGCATCTACCAGGCCTCGAGCCCGGAGGCGATCCGCGCGCACGCGGCCGCCGCCGACCTGCCGGTCGACGAGATCGTCCGCGTCGCCGACACCGTCATCGTCCGCCCCGATCCGCAGCCCGCTGCGGTCTGAGAGGAGACAGAGATGAAGCGCATCCTCGTTCTGCTCGCCTTCGTCGTCCCCGTGCTCGCCGCGACCGGCATCGCAGTTGCGGCCGGCGCGTTCGACGGCGCGAAGGACTCGACCGCTCGATTCCACGACCTGGAGCAGGCAAAGGCGGCCGGCTACGTTGCCACGGTCGCCGACCTCGCCGGGATCGAGTGCATCGCCGACCCGCGCGGGTCCGGGGCGATGGGCGTCCACATGCTCAATCCCGGGCTGCTGTTCGACGGGGGGAAGATCGACGCCGAGCAGCCGGAGCTGCTCGTCTACGAGCGGCGCCAGAACGGCACCCTCAAGCTCGTCGCGCTCGAGTACCTCGTGCTGGCGGGCGACTGGCAGGGAGCGTCGAAGCCCGCCCTGTTCGGCCAGGAGTTCGACACGATCGAGCCGGGCAACCGCTACGGGCTGCCGAAGGCGTACGCGCTGCACGCGTGGATCTGGAAGCCGAACCCGGCCGGGATGCTGAAGCCGTACAACCCGCGGGTCGACTGCGGCCCCGGCGCCGGCTCGTGACCGCCGGCTGACCGACGACTACGCCGCGGCCGGGGCCTTTGCTCCGGTCGCGGCGAGCTTCTCGCCGAAGCGCGCCCGAGGGACGAACCGCCCGATCCCGGGCTTGCCGACGACCTCGCCGCCGTCGACGATCACGTTGCCGCGGAGGAGCACGGTCTCGACGTCGCCCACGACCTCGGTTCCCTCGTAGAGGTTGTAGTCGGTCTTCGACTGCTGGCTCGCGGCGGTGATCAGGTGCTGCTTCTCGGGGTCGAAGATCACGAGATCGGCATCGGAGCCGACGGCGACCGTCCCCTTCCTCGGATAGAGGCCGAAGAGCTTTGCCGGGCTCGTTGCGAGCAGCTCGACCATCCGGTTCAGGCCGATCCGGCCCTCGCGGACGCCGAAGTGGTGGATCATGTGCAGCCGGTTCTCGAGGCCGGGGCCGCCGTTCGGGATCTTCGAGAAGTCGTCGCGGCCGAGCGTCTTCTGGCCGTCCCAGAGGAAGCCGCAGTGGTCGGTCGAGATCGCGGAGAGCACGTCGGTGCGAACGGCGTTCCAGAGCACGTCCTGGTTCGCCTTGTCGCGCGGCGGCGGCGTGTACACGTACTTCGCCCCCTCGAAATCCGGCTTCTCCAGGTGCGTGTAGTCGATGAAGAAGTACTGCGTGCACGTCTCGCCCCAGACGTCCCAGCCCTTCTCGCGGGCGAGCTCGATCGGCTCGACCGCCTCCTTGCAGGAGACGTGGACGACGTAGAGCGCGCAGCCGGCGACGCGGGCGAGCTGGATCGCCCGGTTCGTCGCCTCGCCCTCCGTCTCGGGCGGGCGGGTCAGCGCGTGGTACTTGGGCTCGGTCTTTCCCTCCGCCAGCGCCTTCTTCACGAGCACGTCGATCGCGTCGCCGTTCTCCGCGTGCACCATCACGAGCGCGCCGGTCTCGGCCGCGACCTCCATCGTCTTGAAGAGCGTCTCGTCGTCGACCATCAGGGCGCCCTTGTAGGCCATGAAGAGCTTGTACGAGGTGATCCCCTGGTCGGGCAGCGACGCGAGCTCCTCCAGCGAGCCGCCGTTCTTCAGGTCGGTGACGGCGATGTGGTAGCCCATGTCGATCAGCTGCTTGCCTTCGGCCTTCGACTTCCAGTCGGCGAGCGAGTCGCCGAAGCTCCTCCCCGGCGCCTGGATGCAGAAGTCGACGTGCGTGGTCGTGCCGCCCCGCGCCGCCGCGCGCTGGCCCGACTCGACGTCGTCGATCGTCGTCGTGCCGCCGAAGGGCATGTCGAGGTGCGTATGGGGATCGACCGCCCCCGGCAGGACGTACTTGCCGGAGGCGTCGATCACGGTGTCGGCTGCGACATCCAGCCCTGTGCTCCCTAAATTCGTGCCGATCAGGGAGATCCGCTCGTCCTCGACGAAGATGTCGGCGACGTAGTCGTCCGCCGCGGTGATGACGCGGCCGCCTTTGATCAGAACGGACATTGCGGATCTCCCTTCACGGTGTCGTCTTCTACTCGCCGCCGGCGGTGACCTCGACGGTCTCCTTCTCCCAGTCTGCACCGTTGACGTCGATGCCCTCGTCTTCGAGCTCCTTGACGGCGGCCTCGGCGAGGTCGGTGCGGTAGGCGTCGCTGGACGCGTCCGCCTTGATGACGCCGAACTGCTTCGCGATGTCGGCGGTCCGCTGGAACGCGGCCTCGTCCATCACGCCGATGCCCGTCTCGTTCGGCCAGGTCAGCGCGTTGATCTCGTTCAGCTGCCAGCGCTGGTGGCCTTCGCCGAGCGTCGGGCCGCTGTCGAGCACGTGCTGCAGGCACTCGTCCGCGTTGTCGCGGCAGAAGGCCCAGCCGCGGAAGCTCGCCTTCAGGAACCGCCTGGCGATGTCCTGGTTCGCCTCGTCGGCGATCCATTCGCCCTGGACGAAGATGCCGTCCTCGAGCATTGCCGTGCCCGCGTCCTCCATCGAGATCACGTTCAGGTCGTCGAGCGTGTAGAGCTCGCCCGTGTCCGGGTTCTCCGTCTCGAGCACCTGCGCGAGCTCGTTGTAGGTCATCGCGGCGGCGGCGTCGACGTCGCGGCTGAGGAAGAGGTTCATGTCGAACGGCTGGTTGACGATCGTGACCTCGTCCTTGTTCTTCGGGTCGATCCCGTTCTTGACGAGCGCTGCGTAGAGCTCGTTCTCGTTCCCGCAGCACCAGACGCCGACCTTCTTCCCCTTCATCCCGGCGACGTCCGTGATGCCGCTGTCCTTCCAGGTCAGCTCGGTCATGCCGCTCTTGGCGAAGACCTGGGCGATGTTGACGAGGTCGCCGCCCTGGTCGCGCGCCGCGAGCAGCGCCGGGAGCCAGTCGATCCCGAACTCGGCCTGGCCGCTCGCCACGACCTGCTCGGGCGTGATGTCCGGGCCGCCGGGCTTGAGCTCGACGTCGAGCCCCTCGTCCTCGTAGTAGCCCTCCTCGAGCGCGGCGTAGTAGCCGGCGAACTGCGCCTGCGTGACCCACTTCAACTGCAGCGAGACCTTGTCGAGCTCCTGCGGCTCCTCCGAGGTCGTCGCGGCCGCGCCGGTGTCGGCCGCCTCGTCGTCGTCGCCGCCGCAGCCCGCGACCACGAGTGTGAGCGCGGCGAGCAGGCCGGCGAGCAGCAGCCAGATCCGAGCTTTCTTCATGCGGTGTCCTTTCCGTCGTTCGTTTGCCCTCTTGTCACGGTCAGTCCGTCCTCGAGGACGGATGCCAGCCCATCGTCAGCCGCTCCACGAGCGCCACGGCCGAGTAGAACAGGATTCCGAGCAGGCTCGCAACCGCGATCGCCGCCCACGCGAGCTCGAACTGGAAGAGCGCGGCCGAGTTCCTGATCTGGAACCCGAGCGCCTCCTGCGAGCTGAGGAAGTACTCACCCACGACTGCGCCGATCATCGCCAGCACGGTCGCTACCTTCAAGGCCGAGAAGAGATACGGCAGCGAGTTCGGGATCCGCACCCGCCGGAAGATCTCGACCTCGCCGGCCGCGTACGAGCGCATCAGCTCGATCGACTGCGGGCGCACCGACGTCAGCCCGCGCAGCGTGCTCACCATCACCGGGAAGAAGACGAGGATCGCGGCGATCGCCATCTTCGACGTCTTCTCGAGCGGGCCGAACCACTGGTTCGTGATCGGCGCGAAGGCGATGATCGGGACGGCGTTGGCGGCGATCGCGAACGGCATCAGCGCCCGGCCCAGGCTGCGGAAGCGGGCCAGCACGATCGCGGCGAGGATCGCGAGCGAGCAGCCGATCACGAAGCCCCCGAGCGCCTCCGAGAAGGTGTAGATCCCGGCCGACCGCAGCTCCGAGCGCCGCTCCCAGAGCGTGTCGAGGATCGCCGAGGGAGCCGGCAGCAGGAACCGTTGCACGTCGAGCGCCCGGACGAGCCCTTCCCACGCGAGGATCCCGAGCACGAGCACGGCGGCGGCGGGGATCCAGTCGACGGCGCCGCGCCCCATGCGCGCGCCCAGCGTTCCGCGCGGAAGCGGGGCGACGACGCTCACAGGCCCTCCTCCGCGACGTAGAGGGGAGCCTCGTCCTCTTCCGGCGCGTCGAGCGCGTGGCCCGTGCGCAGCAGCCGCCGCACCTGCGTGATCAGCTCGGCGAAGCGGGGGTGCTCGCGCGTCTCGGGGCCGCGCGGCTGCGGCAGGTCGATCTCGACGATCCCGGCGATCCGGCCCGGCCGCGCCGACATGACGACGACGCGGGTGGAGAGGAAGACCGATTCGGCGATCGAGTGGGTGACGAAGACGACGGTCGAGAGCGTCTCCTGCCAGATCCGCAGCAGCTCGTTGTTCATCCGCTCGCGCGTCATCTCGTCGAGCGCGCCGAAGGGCTCGTCCATCAGCAGGAGCGGCGGCGAGAACGAGAGCGCCCGCGCGATCGAGACGCGCTGCTGCATCCCACCCGAGAGCTGCCAGGGGTGATGCTTCTCGAAGCCGGTCAGCTCGACGAGCTCGAGCATCTCCTGGACGCGCGCCTCACGCCTGCGCTTGTCCCAGCCGGCCATCTCGAGCGGCAGCGCGATGTTCTTCATGACGGTGCGCCAGTCGTAGAGGACGGCGTCCTGGAAGACGATCC
>JANPKC010000340.1:0-10071 GCA_031425855.1 Actinomycetes bacterium
TGAGCGCCGGGTCGCCGTAGAAGTAGATGTCCCCGAGCGTGAAGCCGCCGAGGCTGCCGGCGAGGTCGCCGAGCGTCGCGGTCTGCCTGATCTGGCCGGCCGCGAGTGCCGCGCCGAGCGTCGCTTCCGTGGTGGCGGTGAGAACAGCGCCCGGGCTCGCGAGCGACGCGACCGTGATCGCCCGGAGCGGTGAGGGCTGCGGCGTGCCGCCGGAGGGGGACGGCAGGGTCGCGGCGAGCACTTGCCGGAGCGGCAGGTCGCCGAAGCCGGACGCCGCGAGATCGAAGTTGTCGATCGGCATGTTGTCGATCGGCGAGACCGACAACGGCATGTTGTCGATCGGCATGTTGTCGATCGGCATGTTGTCGATCGGCATGTTGTCGATCGGCATGTTGTCGATCGGGAAGTTGTCGATCGGCGCGCCCGTCAGCGCCGCGCCGAGGACGGTCTGGGAGCCGACCGTCGTCGTGAGGTTGGCGGTGGTGCAGCTGATCGGCGGGCCGCTCAGCGCCGCGCACCAGTCGGCGAGGGCGTCGCCGCCCCCGGCCGGGTTCAGCTGCGAGAGCGGGGTCGCGCCGGCGGCGAGGGCCTCGAACCCGAGCCGCCTGAGCTTCGAGCTCGAGAAGTCGAGCTGGTCGAAGGTCAGCTTCGGCGCCGTGCTCGCCGGGTCGAGCGCGGGCGACTTCGGGTTGGCGAGCGCGAGCTGCTGCAACGAGACGCCCTGCGGCGGCACGCCCGCGTACTGCGAGCCCTCGAGCACCTTCGGCCAGCCGCCGGGGTACGTGATCCCGATCGAGGAGAGCGGCACGTCGGCGAGCTCGGGCGCCACGGTCGGCGCGTCGAACGGGAAGTTGTCGATGGGGAAGTTGTCGATCGGGAAGTTGTCGATGGGGAAGTTGTCGATCGGGAAGTTGTCGATCGGAAAATTGTCGATCGGGAAGTTGTCGATCGGGAAGTTGTCGATCGGCGCCGGCGCCACCGCCGTCGCGGGCGGCCGCAGGATCGAGAGCGGGAAGTTGTCGATCGGCAGCTGCTTCGCGCCCGCCTCGGTCGCGTCGGCGCCGGCGGTCAGCGTCGCCGTCACCTCGGTCGCGAGCGGCTCGGGGCGCAGGTCGCGGACGAAGACGTCCAGCGCCTCGTTCGAGTCCTTACCCGGGCCGAGCAGGTCGGATGCGGCCGAGTAGAAGGCGGCGAAGCGGCCGTCCTCGCTCAGCGCGGACTGGAGCCCGTTGTGGCTCGAGCCGCCACCCGGGACGCCTGTGGGGGTGAGGTCGACGACACGGGTCGTCGCCGCCTCGAGGTCGCGAACGTAGACGTGCGTCGAGAACTCGGGCACGAGCGGGCTCAGGTTCGACGCCACCGAGGTGAACGAGACGAGCTTGCCGTCGTCGCTGATCGACGGAGCCGCCGCCTGGGCGTTGCCGGGGGCGTCGGTGCTGCCGAGGTCGGCCATCGTCGTCGTTCCGGCCGTGAGGTCGCGCACGAAGATGTGGCTGCCGGACTCGACCGGGATGTTCGGCGTCAGCGAGTTGCTGTTCGACTGGAACGCGATCCGCGTTCCGTCGGCGCTGATCGACGGCGCGACGCCCTCCGAGCTCGGCGCGGAGCTCTCGCTCCCGTCGTCGGCGACGCTGACGCGGATCGTGCTGCTGGTCTCGCGGTCGCGGACGAAGACGTCGGCGACGTCGTTCGTGTCCCCGTCGATGAGGTTCGATGCCTCCGAGACGAACGCGATGTAGCGCCCGTCGGCGCTGATCGCCGGGTAGTAGCTCGGCCCGTTCGCCTGCTCTCCGCTCGCGTTCGTGACGCTGACGCGCTCGATCAGGTCGGTGCCGAGCTGGCGGAGGTAGATGTCGGACGACTCGTTCGTGTCCACCAGCGGCGTGGGCTGCAGGTTGTCGGCCGTCGTGTCGAACACGACGATGGTGCCGTCGCGGGAGATCGAGGGATGCTGGCTGGAGCCGTTCGCGATCGTGTCCCCGCGCGCGTCGACGAACTCGGTCGTCCCGGCCGCGAAGTTGCGGTGGTAGACGTGCCACGCGACGCCGGGCGAAGTCAGGCAGACGTTCGTGCAGGCGAGGTTGTTCGCGAGCGACTGGAACGCCGCCTCGCCGCCGTCGCCGGAGACCTGCACGTAGCCGCTGTTCGCATTCCCGCCGGTCCTCGGCCCCTCGAAGGGAGGCAGCGCGATGCTGACGAGCGTCGTGCTGCGGGCATCGCGCACGTACGCCTGGAGCGCCTCGAAGAGGTTGCCGAACGGCGTCACGCCGGTCGCGGCCGATTCGAAGCCGACGAGGCCGCCGTCGTCGCTGATCGAGGGGAAGGTGCTGGGAGCGTTCAGCTGGACGCCGTCCGTGGAGAGGCTCGCGATCGACGTCTCGCCGCTCGTGTCCGGGTCGGGCTCGACGAGCGGCTGGATCGTGTAGGTCTGCGCGAGGTCGGGCGAGTCCGTCGCGAGCATGTAGCCGAGGCAGCTGCCGCGCTGGTCGATCGCCACCCAGGGGTGGGTCAACCAGGTCTCTTGCACGTACCTCCCCTCCGGAGGCAGCGTGTTGTAGAAGACGCGGTCGCCCTCGTAGTCGAGCCAGTAGACGGTGACGGTCGTGCCGCTGTCGTTGATGAACTCGATCGTCGACGGCGTGCTGCCCTCGGTCGATCGCGCCTGTGTGATGTTGCAGTTCGGGCTCGTGACGGCGGCGCCTTGCGGCGCGTAGACCGACGAGGAGGCGAGCGCGAGCAGGACGGCGCCGAGCCCGAGAGCCCTGACCGACTTCTTCTTGACGCCCAGCCGCACGTGTCGCAGCTTGGAGGTAGTGCCCTCGCCCCTCATGTGTTTTCCCCTCGTCCCTCCGCAGTGGGGACGAAACTACTCCTTCCTGTGAGTTTTTCAAGGGGCTGTGGCATCTTTCAAGTAGTGAAGGCAACTTTCGGCCGACGATCCGGATGACGACGCTCGCCCACACCACGCTCGATCCGTACGTGCCGCGGCTCGTGCGCGGGTGGAGTGCGGCGTACGGCGACCGCACCGCCGTCGAGGTCGACGGCTCGCTCGTGTCCGTGGACATGTCCGGATTCACGGCGCTCTCCGAGCGGCTCAGTGCCAAGGGTCGCGCCGGCGCCGAGGAGCTGATCCTGCTGATCAGCGGCGTCTATGAGGGCCTGATCCGGATCGCCGAGCGCCGCGGCGGCGACGTGCTCAAGTTCCGCGGCGACGCGCTGTTGATCTTCTTCGACGGCGACGACCACGGAGCGCGGGCGTGCGTCGCCTCGGCCGAGATGCAGTGGCTGATCGGCGAGACCGGGCGGACGACGAGCTCGGTCGGCCCGGTCGAGCTGACGATGGCCGCGGGCGTCTACTCGGGGCCCTGCCAGTTCTTCCTGCCGGGCGTGTCGCACCGCGAGCTCGTCGTCACCGGCCCGGCCGCGACGGCGACGATCCTGCTGGAGGACGCAGCCCAGTCTCGCGAGATCCTCGTCAGCGCGGAGACCGCTCGCTCGATCGACGGCGCCTGGCACGCCGAGACGCGGCAGGACGGCGTCCTGCTGCGACCCGACGTGGTGGCCGCCGCGGCCGGCGACGTCGCGCCGCCGCTCGACCCACCGCCCATGCCCGACCTCGCCGAGTTCATCCCCGTGCCGCTGCGTCCCGTGCTCGCGACGGAGTCGGCCGAGGCGGAGCACCGGCAGGCGACCGTCGCCTTCGTCAAGTTCACCGGTGTCGGAGCCGCGCTCGAGCGCGACGGGCTCGCTGCCCTCGGCGACCGGATCGACCAGCTCGGAACGGTGGTCGGGAACGCCGTCGACGCGCTCGGGGTCACGTGGCTCGAGTCCGACATCGACGTCGACGGGGGGAAGGTCTACCTCACGGCCGGCGCGCCGGCGACTCCGGGAGACGACGAGGAGCGGATGCTGCGCGCGCTGCGCACGATCCTCGACGAGGGCTGCGGGCTGCCCCTGCGCGCCGGCGTCAACCGCGGCCACGTCTTCGCCGGCGAGATCGGGGCGGCGAGCCGTCGCACCTACGCGGTCATGGGCGACACGGTCAACCTGGCGGCCCGGCTCGCGGGCAGGGCGGAGCCGGGGCAGATGCTCGCGACCGGGGAGGTGCTCGAGCGCTCGCGGTCGCGCTTCGAGTCGGACTCGCAGCCGTTCCTGATGAAGGGCAAGCAGCGGGCGGTGACCGCCTACAGCGTCGGGGCGCTGGTCGGCCTGCGCGAGGAGCAGCCGCTCGAGCGGCTGCCGCTGGCAGGCCGAGAGGCCGAGGTCGGCGCGCTCCAGGCCGCCGTGGACGCGGCCCGCATGCGGCGGAGCTCGCTGGTCGAGCTCGTCGGCGAGCCCGGCATCGGCAAGTCGCGCCTCGTCGAGGAGCTGCTCGGGCTCGCGCTCGGGTTCACGCACCTGATCGGCCGCTCCGAGGCCTACGCGACCGCGGCGCCCTACTTCGTCTTCCGCCCGATCCTGCGGCAGCTCGCCGGCATCTTGCCGGGCGCCGACAGCGCGCAGGCCGGCGAGCAGCTGACAGCGTGGGTGAAGGCAGTGATGCCCGATCAGCTTTCGTCGCTTGGCCTGCTCGCGGTGCCGTTCGACGCCGCCGTCGCCGTCGAGGAGCCGGACAGCAGCGATGCGGGCTCCCAGCGCCGCCGCCTGCACGAGGTGGTCGAGCAATTCCTCTCCCGGGTGCTGGTGATGCCCACGCTGCTCGTCTTCGAGGACACGCACTGGATGGACGACGCGTCCCGCGGCCTGCTGCTCCACCTGACGGCCCAGCCGGCCGATCGGCCGTGGGTGATCTGCGTCACGAGGCGGCCGGGCGGCGACTCGTTCGTCGTCGACGAGGCGTCGAACGGCGTCCTGCTCTCCCTGGAGCCGCTCCGGCCGGAGCTGACGGCCGCGCTCGCGCGTTCCGCGGACGAGGAGCTCGCGCTCTCCGAGGACATGCTGGCGGCGCTCGTCGAGCGCGCCGGCGGCAATCCGCTGTTCGTGCGCGAGCTCGTCGTCGCCGTCCGCCGCGGCGGCTCAGGGGAGCTGCCGGAGACCGTCGAGCGGCTGATGACCGAGCGGATCGACACGCTCGATCCCGACGACCGGATGCTGCTGCGCCACGCCGCCGTGGTCGGCGCGCGCTTCGACCTCGAGCTGATGCGCGAGATCCTCGCCGGCGAGCTCGAAGGCGTCGGTGACATCGAGCGCTGGCAGCGGGTGGGGGAGTTCGTCGAGTGGCGAGGCGAGGACACGCTTCGGTTCCGCCACGATCTCTTCCGGGCCGCCGCCTACGAGGGCCTCTCGTTCCGGCGCCGCCGCGAGATCCACGCCCGGGTCGGCGAGGCGCTCGAGCGCCGGGCCGGAGACAAGACGGACGAGGCCGCGGGCCTGCTCTCGCTCCACTTCCTCGAAGGAGGCGAGCCGGAACGGGCCTGGCGCTACTCGATCGTGGCCGGGCGCCGCGCGCAGCGGCGCTGGGCGAACGTCGACGCCGCCGAGTTCTACGCCCGCGCGCTTCGCGCCGCCGACGAGCTTGCGGATCTTGACCCGCAGGAGGTGTCCGCAGTCGCGGAGTCGCTCGGCGACGTCAGCGAGCTCGCGGCGCGCTACGAGGAGGCGCGGGTCGCGTATCGCCACGGGCGCTCGCTGGTCACCGGCGACGTGGCCGCCTCCACCCGGCTGCTGCGCAAGGAGGGGGTCCTCTACGAGCGGCTCGGGCAGTACGACGACGCGCTCGTCTGGTACCGCAGCGCCCTCGACCTGATCGAAACGGCCCCGGAGCTCGGCGGCGCCGACCGGGCGGAGCTGGAGATCGAATACGCCACGGTCCTCTTCCGCCAAGGCCGGTTCGAGGAGTGCCGCCGCTGGGCCGAGCGCGCCGCGGAGCACGCCGAGGCCGCGGGGGCGCGTGCGAGCCTGGCCCATGCCTACAGGGTCCTCAACACCGCGCACCGCGAGCTCGGCGGCCGCGAGACGACCTGGTTCGAGCTCGCGCTGCCGATCTACGAGGAGATCGGCGACCGCGTCGGCACGGCGATCGTCCTCAACAACCTCGGGGTCGGTGCGTACTTCGCGGGGCGCTGGGACGAGGCCATGGCCTACTACCAGCAGAGCGTAGAGGCGGAGCAGGCCGCCGGCGATCCCGTCCGAGCCGCGAACTCCTCGAACAACGTCGCAGAGATCCTGCTCGACCAGGGTCACGCCGAGCAGGCGGTCGAGCTCCTGCACGAGGCGCTGCGGGTCTACAACGCATCCGGGTACGCGCTGGGTGCGTCGGTCGCGCGGAAGAACCTGGGGCGGGCCGCCGTCGCGCTCGGTGACTTCGACGGGGCGCATGCGCTCTTCGACGAGGCGCTCGCCGAGCTCGAGGCGATCGGCGCCGAGACGTTCGTGCTCGAGACGAAGGCGCGCCGGGCCGAGTGCCTGGTCGTCGAGGGGCGCTACCAGGAGGCGCTGCCGGCGGCCGAGGACGCGCTCGCGCAGGCGCTCGCGGCCGGAGACGGCGGTGCCGAGACGCCGCTGCTAGAGCGTCTCGTGGGCTACGCCCTGATCCAGGGCAGGCGGCCGGACGAGGGTCTCCGCCATCTCGATGAGAGCTTGCGCCGCGCGCGCGAGCGGGGAGCCGAGTTCGAAGTCGCCCTGACGCTGACGGCGATGGCGGAGACGGGCAAGCCCGAGCAGGCGGCGGAGTCGCAGGCGATCCTCGAGCGCCTCGGCGTCGTCTCGACACTGCGGATCCCGCTGCCGTAGATCGACGTCGAGCTCCGGCGGGTGGCCCGAGAGTAGGATCCGGCGTCGTGGCCACGGATGTCCAGCGGCAGAAGCGGCGGCAGATCCTGCGGGCGGCGATCACGGTCTTCGCACGGTCCGGATACCACACGAGCCGCGTCTCCGACGTCGCCAAGGAGGCCGGTGTCGCCTACGGGCTCGTGTACCACTATTTCGGCTCGAAGGAGGACTTGCTCGAGACGATCTTCCGGCGCACGTGGTCGCGGATGCTCGAGGCGGTCGAGGAG
Organism: Actinomycetes bacterium; assembly: GCA_031425855.1. Classification (GTDB taxonomy): domain Bacteria; phylum Actinomycetota; class Thermoleophilia; order Gaiellales; family Gaiellaceae; genus Gaiellasilicea. Next base: position 6,999 of record JANPKC010000340.1, read on the forward strand.
GTCGAGCGGGAGGGGGCGCCCGCGCGCGAGCAGCTCGCCGCCGTGGCGCGGATCGTGCTCGGAGCCTGGCCCGTCGACCCCGATCTCGTCCGCGTACTCGTCCGCGAGGTGGCGCGGTCGCCGCAGCTCGGTCGTGAGGTCGACGAGATCGCCCATGCCTTCAAGGCGCTCGAGCGGATCGTCGCCCGCGGCCAGGAGCGGGGCGAGCTCCGCACCGACGTCGACCCGAGGCTCGCAGCCTGGATCCTCTACGGCGCGCTCGAGGAGATCCTCACCGGGTGGGTCTTCGAACGGCTTCCGGCCGCCGACGACGACGTCGAGCGGGCGGAGCAGACCGTGGTCGCGCTCCTCACCGACGGTCTCGCGGTGGATTGATTCGTCAATCAATTTCGATTGTTTCATCAGTAATTTGCAACGGTTATTCGAAATGGTTTCGCGACCGAAAAGCGACGGTAGGACTCCCCGGTTCGTTCGTTCACTCATACGTGAATTGGAGTCCTGCATGCGCGTACGTGTCTTGCTGGTTGGCCTTGTCATCGGGCTGACAGCGCTCCTTCCGGCCGCCGCTCGCGCGGCAGCCCCCGCCGCCGGCTCGGTCTCGCCCGTCGCGCCGTCGTCCTCGTGGACCGGCGGTCCGTTCCTCACGTCCAACCCTTCGGGCCTCTGTTTCGTGGTCGATCCGTCCTGCGACAGCTACTCGCTGACGATCGTCCCGCCGGCGACCGGCAGCTACACGGTCGAGATCGCCACCACGCCCTCCTCCGAGGGCGACGACTACGACCTCTACGTCAACGGGCCGGGCGGCCAGCGCGTCGGCAGCTCGACGTCGCCCGGCGGGAACGAGAAGGTCGTTCTCACCAATCCCGCAGGCGGCACCTACACCGTCAGCACGCTCGCCTGGCTGGTGCAGCCCGGCGGCACCTACCAGGGCAGGGCGACCCTGAGCGTCGGCGCGCCGCCGACGCCGGTCGACTCCGGCAGCGTCCTCCACTCCTACGACCCGGCGGCGACCCAGGCGTCGGTCGAGGTTCCGCTCCGCGTCGTCGCGGTCGGCTTCGCTCCCGGCGAGCTCGACGAGGCCAAGGTTCTCGGCGAGATCCCGAACTACCAGCGCCCGGGCGTCCTGATCCCGCGCGGCCAGACCTCGAGCGGCGACCAGTTCCCGCTCTTCGGCGCCGAGACGCTCGTCAATCACGGGCGCAACTACTACAACTCGACGACGCCGTTCACGGTGCCCTACGAGTACAAGTGGAAGCCGCAGTTCGTCTACGCGTCCTCCACGTTCACGCAGGGGCTCTTCAACGCGATGAAGGCGAACTCGACGACGGGTGAGTTCGCGAAGTCGGGCAACCGCAACTTCATCGAGAGCTACAACGCGACCCGCGGCGTCTACCGCGGCACCGGTGCTCAGGTGGCGCCGAACGCACCCGTACGCTTCGTCGACGGCGAGAAGGTCGAGGACTGGATCTCGGCCAACTCGAAGGCCCTGCTCGGCTGGGACGATCCCGCCCGCGGCAAGGGCCCGGGCCGGAACCCCGGCTACACCGTCTACATCCTGAACACGTGGGACTCGGCCGAGGCGCGCGCGATCCTGCAGCCGCAGAACGAGTACCACGTCTGGAAGGTCAACCGGACCGATCCTGACACGGGCGACTTCGACGGGATTGACTGGGCCCGCATCTGGGGCGGCCGCTACCGCTTCATGATGGTCGACACGGGCGCGGCCCCGAACCCGTACGAGGCCGAGACCTGGGGCAACCGCAACCGCTCCGTCTACGGCTCGGCGAACTACGACCCGCCGCTCTGGGAGTACCGCGCCAAGGCGCCGCGGCCGGTCACGCTGACGAACATCGACGGGAGCGTGGAGCAGGCGCTCACCCCGGGCGCGACCTGGGACGAGAACCAGCTCAACTTCATGCTCGGCCGTACGGTGAACCAGGCGACCTCGTTCCGGTTCCTGCACTCGTACCTGTACGAGCCGCAGCCGGCGACGGGCCAGTACTGGTTCTCGGACAACGTCTGGCACGACGCGAAGGCGGAGCTGCCGTGGGCCTCCGACCTGTCGAAGCTCTACAACCAGGACGTCGTCCTGGCGGGGCTGCGGACGCTGACGCCGTACCTGACCTTCGCCGGCGACGTGCGCTTCGCGTACCTCGCAGAAGGCGGTGCCGACAACGACTCCGACCAGGCCATGCTCGACCAGGCCAAGGCGGACGGCGACGACGTCGCCGGCGCTCCGGGCGTGTCGATGCACACCGACACGGCGATGGACTACATCGACCAGCAGGCACGCCTGTTCCGCGGCGGGCCGTGCTACACGACCGTCCCGGCGATCAACGTCGTCGCCGAGAAGCACTACGCATGGGCTCTCCCGATCGCCGCGGGCATCGCGACGAACCGGGACGGCGTGCCGTGGGGCTACCTCGGCTCGGTCAACGACGTCTTCAAGTCGCCGTCGTCCGACCGCGACCAGTCGATGGCATTCGCCCATCCGCAGGTCTCGGGCGGGGCGTTCACGTACACGTCGATCCACGAGGCGAGCCACTACCTCGGCCTGGCGCACCCGCACGACTCGATCGGTGCGACCCGGAATGCCGACGGCTCGCCGAAGTACTACGACGGCTTCACGTGGGCGTTCAACTCGACCGCGGCTCCGTCGACCTACTCGCACACCGAGCTGATCTACTCGATCCTCGACCAGGAGAACATCGCCCGCGGCCACGCGGCGTACTACCTGAAGTGGACCGACGAGGCGCTCTCGCAGGCCGGCGACGCGTACGCCGCCAAGGGCATCACGCTCGTCTCGCAGCTGCCGGCGAACGCCGCCCGGCTGCGCAAGGAGGCGATCGACAACTCGAAGCGGGCAGAGGCGCTCTTCGCCAAGTTCGACTTCGTCAACGCGACGTTCGCCGCCCAGAAGGCGTGGCGGTCGGCCGCCGCGTACCGCGATCTCGCGCTCGGGCTCCCGCCCGGCACGAGCGAGCTCCAGAAGGGCACGAAGAAGGAAGGCGCCTCGGCCTGCCCGTCGGCCACGCGCTAGTGGAGATCCCCGGGGAGGGGGGGGGGGGGGGGG
>JANPKC010000341.1:0-10613 GCA_031425855.1 Actinomycetes bacterium
CGACAGCGAGATCCCTGCATTCGTCACTTGGGCTAACCTACTCCGCGAGGAACCGCGCCGCGTGGGTGCGGGGGTCGCGGGCGACCGCGCCCTCGGCCGCGCGGAGGTGGCCGCCGCCCCGGACGACGAGCTCGCCGCCGACGTAGAGCCGCTCGACGCGATGCGCGCCGGCGAAGACGAGCCCGGCGACCGGATCGGCGGCGCCGGCGAGCTCGAGCCCGTCGGTCGCCCAGACCGCGAGGTCGGCCTGCTTTCCGGGCGCGATCGCGCCGATGTCGTCGCGTCCGAGCACGGCCGCGCCGCCGCGGGTGCCGAGCCGGATCGCCTCGCGGGCGGTCATCGCCGTCGGGCCGCCGCGCCCGCGCGCGACGAGCAGCGCCTGCTTGACCTCGTTGAAGAGGTGGCTGCGCTCGTTCGACGCCGACCCGTCGACGCCGAGCCCGACCCGCACGCCGGCATCGGCCAGCTCCCGTACGGGGGCAACCCCTGCGCCGAGCCGCAGGTTCGAGGTCGGGCAGTGCGCGACGCCGGTCCCGGTTGCCGCGAAGCGTGCGATCTCGGGCGGGGAGAGGTGGACGCAGTGCGCGCACCAGACGTCGCCGTCGAGCCAGCCGAGCGAGTCGAGGTACTCGACCGGCGTGCAGCCGTACAGCTCCTGGCAGTACGCCTCCTCCTCGACGGTCTCGGCGAGGTGCGTGTGCAGCTGCAGGCCGAGCCGCCGAGCGAGCCCGGCCGACTCGGTCATCAGCCGGCCGGTGACCGAGAACGGCGAGCACGGCGCGACCGCGATCTGGATCCGCGCGCCCGGCCCGGCTTCGTGCAGCTCCCCGACGAGGCGCTCCGTGTCGGCGAGCACCGCGTCGACGTCCTCGACGAGCTCGTCCGGGGGGAGGCCGCCGTCCGAGGCGCCGAGGTCCATCGAGCCGCGCGACGCGACGAGGCGACAGCCGAGCTCGGTCGCCGCCTGCACCTCCGCCTCGACGAGCCCCGTGCGGCCGCGGGGGAAGACGTAGTGATGGTCGAAGACCGTCGTGCAGCCCGAGAGCATCAGCTCGGCGAGGCCGGTTCGCGCCGCGGCGTACTCGGCCTCGGCGTCGATCCTCGCCCAGGTCGGGTACAGCTCGACGAGCCACTCGAACAGCGTCGCCTGCTGCGCCCGGGCGCGCGTGAGCGTCTGGTAGAGGTGGTGGTGGGTGTTGACGAGGCCGGGCGTGACAACCGCGCCGGCGAGGCCCGTGCGCTCGTCGGCGTCGGGCTCCTCCCCCGAGCCGACGGCTGACACGACGCCGTCCTCGACCAGGATCCAGCCGCTCGCGTGCTCGGTCTCCGCGTCGTCCATCGTCAGCACGTGCGCGTCGGCGAGCAGGGACTTCATGCCTGCGTACCGTATCTTTGCCAGCGTGGAGGTCATCACCCCTCGCACTCTCGAGGAGGCTCTGCGGTTGAAGGCCGAACGGCCGGAAGCGCGGCCGATCGCAGGCGGCACCGATCTGCTCGTCGAGCTCAACTTCGACCGTGCGCGGCCGGAGACGATCCTCAATCTCGCAGAGGTCCCCGAGCTGAAGGGGTGGGCGCGCGACAACGGCTCGCTGCGGCTCGCGGCCGGCCTCACCTACACCGAGGCGATGCAGTCCGAGCTCGCGGAGTTGCTGCCGGCGCTCGCAGAGGCGTCGCGGAGCGTCGGTTCGCCGCAGATTCGCAACCGCGGCACGATCGGCGGCAACCTCGGCACGGCCTCGCCGGCCGGGGACGCGCACCCGCCGCTGCTCGTCGAGGACGCCACCGTCGAGATCGGCAGCGTCCGCGGCGCTCGCTCGCTTCCGCTGACCGAGTTCTTCCTCGGCCCGAAGCGGAACGCCCTCGCCGACGACGAGCTCGTGCTCGCCGTCCGGATCGAGCCGAGCGGGGAGCCGCAGACGTTCATGAAGGTGGGGCCGCGGAACGCGATGGTGATCGCGGTCTGCTCTCTCGCCGTCGGGATCGACCGCGAACGTGGCGAGCTCCGCGCCGCGTACGGCTCAGCGGGGCCGGTGCCTGCGCTCGTGATCGCGCCGCTGGACGCGCGGGCCGAGTTCCCGGAGCTCGTCGCTGCCGCGTGCAGCCCGATCGACGACGTGCGCGGCACCGCCGCCTACCGGCGCCACGCCCTGCGCGTCCTGACCACGCGCGCCCTCGAGCGGGTCTTCGCGTGAAGATCAGGCTGACGGTCAACGGCGAGCCGCGTGAGGCCGACGTCTGGGCGGGCGAGAGCCTGCTGACCGCGCTGCGCGACACGCTCGAGCTGCCCGGCTCCAAGAACGCCTGCGAGCAGGGCGAGTGCGGCTCCTGCTCGGTGCTCCTCGACGGCGACCTCGTCTGCGCCTGCCTCGTGCTCGCCGCCCAGGCGGACGGGCACGAGGTGACGACGGTCGAGGGCCTCCGCTCCGACGACGGCCTCCACCGCGTCCAGCAGGCGTTCGTCGACGCGGGCGCGGTTCAGTGCGGCTTCTGCACGCCGGGGCTCGTCGTCGCGACCGCGGCCCTGCTCGAGCGAGTGCCGAGCCCGAGCGACGACGTCATCCGCGAGGAGCTCTCGGGCAACCTCTGCCGCTGCACCGGCTACGCGAAGATCTTCGACGCCGTCCGGCTCGCGGCCTCGCGCCCATGAGCACGACGCAGCCGACGAAGCTTCAGCTCGGGCGTATCGGCGACGCCGCCACCCGCCACGACGCCACCCCGAAGGTGACGGGCGAGTTCGCCTATTCGAGCGACCTGAGCGCCGCCGGGATGCTCTGGGGCGTCACCGTCCGCAGCCCGCACGCCCACGCACGGATCGTCTCGCTCGACGTCTCGGAGGCGCTCGGCATGGCCGGCGTCCACGCGGTGCTCACGCACGCCGACGTTCCCGGCCAGAAGACGTACGGGCTCGAGTTCGCCGACCAGCCGGTGCTCGCCGCGGATCGCGTCCGCTACTACGGCGAGCCCGTCGCGCTCGTCGCCGCCGAGGAGCCGGAGCAGGCGCGCCGTGCGGCGGCGGCCGTCCGCGTCGAGTACGAGCTGCTCGAGCCCGTCGTCGACATGGAGCGCGCGACCGAGTTGGCGCCGCTTCATCCCGACCGGCCGACGATGGCGCACGGCTACCGCGAGGACGAGCGCCCGAACGTCGTCCGCCACCTCGTGATCCGGCACGGCGACCCCGATGCCGAGGGCGACGTCACGGTCAGCGGCGTCTACGAGATCGGGATCCAGGATCAGGCGTTCCTCGGGCCGGAGTCCGGGCTCGCCGTGCCCGACGGCGAGGGCGGCGTCGACATCTACGTGGCGACGCAGTGGCTCCATGTCGACCGCGACCAGGTGGCGCCGTGCCTGGGTCTCGCGCCGGAGATGGTGCGGATCCATCTCGGCGGGGTCGGCGGCGCGTTCGGGGGCCGCGAGGACCTCTCGATGCAGATCCACGGGGCCCTGCTGGCGCTGCACACGAAGCGGCCGGTGAAGATCGTCTACAACCGCGAGGAGTCGTTCTTCGGCCACGTCCACCGGCACCCGGCGCGGATCTGGTGCGAGCACCGGGCGACCCGGGCGGGCGAGCTCGTCAACGTCCGGATGCGGATCCTGCTCGACGGCGGCGCCTACGCCTCCAGCTCGACCGCCGTGACCTCGAACGCCGCCTGCTTCGCGATCGGCCCCTACAAGGTCGCGAACGCCCTGATCGAGTCGACCTGCGTCTACACGAACAACCCTCCCTGCGGCGCGATGCGCGGCTTCGGCGCCGTGCAGACCTGCTTCGCGGCCGAGGCGCAGATGGACAGGCTCGCAGCCGAGCTCGGGATCGACCCGGTCGAGCTGCGGCTGCTGAACGCGCTCGGGAGCGGCGACACGCTTCCGACCGGCCAGGTGATCGAGGGCGTGCTGCCCACCGCCGAGGTGATCCGGCGCGCCGCCGCGCTTCCCGTTCCCGATCCGGAGCCGTTGCCGCGCGAGGCGATCCGGCTTCCCGGCGGGGCCGGCAACACCACGCGCGGCGAGGGCGTCCAGAGGGGCGTCGGCTTCGCGGTCGGGTTCAAGAACATCTGCTACTCGGAGGGCTTCGACGACTTCACCGCCGCCCGCGTCATTCTCCGCGCCGACGGCTCGGCCGAGATCCACTGTGCGTCCGCCGAGGTCGGGCAGGGCGTCACCGACGTGATCCTCCAGGTCGCGCGGACCGAGCTCGGAACGGACGACGTCGTCCTCGCCGCACCGGGGACCGCCTGGGTCGGCTCAGCCGGCTCGGCGTCCGCGTCCCGCATGACCTGGATGGCCGCCGGTGCCGTCCGCGACGCCTGCCGCGCCGCGCTCGAGGAGCAGAAGTCCTCCGGCGGCGACGTCGACGTCGAGCGCGTCTACCGGCATGCGCGCACGACCCCGCTCGACCCCGAGACGGGCCAGATCACGGGCGAGCGCGCGCACGTGTCGCTCGCAGTCGCCGCGATGCGCGTCGTCGCCGAGGTCGACGTCGAGCTCGGCCTGACGCGCGTCGTCTGGATCGGCACGGCCCAGGACGTGGGCAAGGCGATCAATCCGCTCGCGGTGGAGGGCCAGATCGAGGGCGGCACCGCGCAGGGCCTCGGGCTCGCGCTGATGGAGGAAATCCGTACGCGCGACGGGCTGATCACGAACGCGAGCTTCACGGACTATCTGATCCCGACCGCGCTCGACATGCCGCCGGTCACGACCGAGCTGATCGAGCTGGCCGAGCCGGACGCGCCGTACGGCGTCAAGGGCGTCGGCGAGCCGCCGACCGTCGTCTCGACCGCGGCGGTCGTGTCGGCGCTGCGCGATGCAACCGGCCGCGAGCTCGCCCGGGTGCCGGTCCGCCCGGACGACGTCGTGGGCATCTAGAGAGCGACTCAAGCGGGTCGGCGAGGCGCCGATCATCTGTGGAGTGTCCGTGCACAGCGAACCCATCTCGACTCTCAGCCATCTGCGGGGCCTCCTCGAGGTCAGCCGGCGCGTCCGCGACGAGCACGATCTGACGCGGCTCGTCGACCAGATCGCTGCGACGATCTCCGAGTCGCTCGGCTTCCGCACCGTCGCGATCAACCTCTACCGCCCGGCCGAGGGCGACTTTCGTGTCACGACCGTGCACGGGAGCGACGCCGCGCGGGCGGCGCTGCTCGGGCAGACCTCCGCCGTCGAGACGTGGACGTCGCTCCTGGCCGAGCGCTTCCTGCGCCGAGGCGCGTACCTGATCCCGCACGGCGAGGGCGACTGGGGCGGAGTCCTCTCACACGTGCCCGAGCTGCCGCTCGGCACCGATCCGGAAGCGTGGCACCCGGAGGACGCGCTGCTCGTGCCGATGCGCGGCGCCGACGGCGAGCTGCTCGGCGTCGTCGCGGTCGACGAGCCCGAGACCGGGCTCCGCCCCGGCGACGAGGAGGTGGAGATCCTGGTCGCCTTCTCCGGTCACGTCGCCGCCGCGATCGAGGCGGCGCGCGAGACGGCCGCGGCGACACGCGACCGGGCCGCGCTGAGCCGGCTGCTCGACGTCTCTGCGTCCCTCGTCGAGCGCGACTCGGTCGAGTCCGTGCTCGACGCCGTCGCCCGCGGCATCTACGAGGCGCTCGAGTTCGAGAAGGTCGCAGTCTGCCTCAACTCGCCCGACGGGCGCTTCGTTCCGACCGGCATCGCCGGCTGGACGCCGGGCGACCCGGGTCTCGATTTCGCGCTCACCCAGGCCGACCTCGACGCGCTGCTCGTGCCGGAGTTCGAGCTCGAGGGCTGCTACCTGATCGAAAATGAGACCGCCAACGCGATCGCGAGCGACCGCTCCAACTACGCGTCCCGGCGCGGCGGCTCCGGCCCGCGCGCGTGGCGGCGCCACTGGCTGCTCGTCCCGCTCGTCGAGCGGGACGGCTCGCGCAGTGGCTTCGTCTGGGTCGACGACCCGGCCGACTCGATGCTGCCCTCGCCCGAGCGGCTGCAGGCGCTGCGCACGTTCGCGAACCAGGCCACGGTCGCGCTCCGGGCCGCGCGGGACTTCGCGGCGCTGAATGCGCGCAACCGCGAACTGGACGCGCTGCACGAGACGACGGTCGCGCTGCTCCGCCGCACCGATCTGGACAGCCTGCTGGCCGGGATCGTCGCCAGCGCGTGCGCGCTCGTCGGCACTCGTGACGGCTACCTCTACCTCGTCGATCGCGAGGCAGACCGCCTCCGGCTTGCGGTCGGCGCCGGCTACTTCGACGAGCTGCGGGCCCCCCTGATCGCACGCGGGGAGGGGCTCTCCGGCCGCGTCTGGGCCAGCGGGACGTCGCTCAGGGTGGACGACTACGCGTCCTGGAGCGCGCGGATCGAGGCGTTTCAGCCGAGGCTCCACGCGTCCGTCGGGGTGCCGCTGATCGCCCACGACGAGGTCGTCGGCGTGCTCGGGCTCGTTCACGAGGCGCCAAACGCGCGCTTCGGCGCCGCCGAGGTCGCGCTCCTCGAGCGCTTCGCCCAGCTCGCCTCTCTCGCGCTCGAGAACGCGCGCCTCTACGCGGCGTTGCAGCACAGCGAGACCGTCCACCGCGGGATCGTCGAGGCGTCGACCGATGTGATCTGCCTCGTCGGCTTTGACGGACGCATCGAGATGATCTCCGGCTCGTCCGTGGCCGTGCTCGGGCGAACCCCGGACGAGCTCGTGGGGATGCCGTTCCTCGCGCTCGTCCATCCAGACGACCGTGACGTGGCCATCGCCAGCTTCGGCCGAGCGCTGACCGAGCCGACCTCGCTCACCGTCAGGGCGCTGCGCGCCGACGGCGAGACCGTCACGCTCGAAGCAACCTCCACCCCGATCGTGGACGCCCGCGGCGGGCCCGAGCGGCTCCTCGCCACCGTTCGCGACGTCACCGAGCGCCGCCTGCTCGAGGACAAGCTTCGGCAGGCGCAGAAGATGGAGGCGATCGGCCGGCTCGCCGGCGGGATCGCGCACGACTTCAACAACCTGCTGACCGCCATCGGCGGCTACTCGGAGCTCGGTCTCACGGATCTCGAAGCCGGTTCCGCAGACGCCGTGGCCGAGAGCCTCGCGCAGATCAGCCGTGCGTCGAACAGGGCGGCGGAGCTGACCGCGCAGCTGCTCGCGTTCAGCCGCAAGCAGGTGCTCCACCTCCGTGAGCTCGACCTGAACGGGATCGTCTCGGACCTGGCGTCGATGCTCGCGCGCATGCTCGGCGAGGACATCGTCCTGACAGCGCACCTCGACCCGGAGCTCGGCACGGTGATGGCGGACCCGGGCCAGGTCGAGCAGGTCGTCCTCAATCTCGCGATCAACGCGCGGGATGCCATGCCGACCGGGGGCAACCTCTCGATCCGCACGCGCAACTTCGAGCTGCGCCCCGGGGAGCCTGCACCCGCACCCGAGCTCCTGCCGGGCCGCTACGTCCTGCTCGAGGTCGAAGACGACGGCGTCGGGATGGTGCTGACGCTCACCGAGCGGGTCTTCGAGCCCTTCTTCACGACAAAGGACGTGGGCGAGGGCACGGGCCTCGGCCTGGCGACCGTGCACGGGATCGTCAGCCAGAGCGGCGGCGCCGTGTGGGTCGACTCCACGCCCGGCGAGGGCACGACCTTCTCGGTCTGCCTCCCCCGCACCTAGCGCCGCAGCGCGAGCAGCGCGCCGAGCGCCAGCAGCATTACGCCGAGCACCCGCGGCCAGCTCAGGGGCACCTGCTCGACGCCGAACCACCCGTACCGGTCGATCAGCACGCCCATGGCGAGCTGGCCCGCGATCAGGAGCCCGATCGTCGCCGCCGCTCCGATCCGCGGCGTCACGATCGTGATCGTCAGCACGACGACGACGCCCATCCCGCCGCCGCCGGCCCAGTACCACCACGGCGCACGTGCGGCGTCGCCGAACCCGGCGAGGCTCTGCCGCAGCACGAGCAGGACCGTCGTCGCGACGAGCGCCGAGAAGACGAGGTTCGCGGCCAGGGCCTCGAAGGAGCCGACACGCTCGCCGAAGCGGCCCATCACGGCGACCTGGATCGAGCCCGCGAGCCCCGCGACGAGGGCGAGCGAGGCAGCGGCAGCCGTTCCTCCGGACACCGGCGCAAGCTATACGCTCCCGCACGTCCCGAGGCGAGAGGAGCTGACGATGGTGAGGATGGCTGTCCTGTACGAGCGCGAGGTGGATCCCGACCGATACCAGCGACATCTCGACGAGTTCGTGAGCAAGGTCGAGTGCCGGGCATTCCGGCACGGAAAGGCCTTCGGCTCCCCCTTTGGCGAGCCGGCCTTCGCGTACTACGCCGAGTTCGAGTGGGACGACATGGACGCGTTCAAGGCGACCGCAGGCTCGGAGGCGTTCGCAGCGAGCGGGAAGGACGCGATGGAGATGGGCATCCCGTTCACGGCGACCTTCGCCGAGCTCCGGTAGTGGCCGAGCCCGACCAGCCCCGGCCGCTCTCTCCCGACGAGCTCGGCTTCGAGCGGATCGTCTACGAGAAGGACTACCCGCGCGCCACCGTGAGGCTGAACCGGCCGGAGGTGCTGAACGCCTTCGACTTCCGGATGCTGCGCGAGCTCGCCCGCGCGTTCGAGGACGCCTCCTGGGACGACGAGATCCGCGTCGTCGTCGTCACCGGCACCGGTCGCGCCTTCTGCGTCGGCGCCGACCTGCGCGCGTGGGGCGAGGACCTGCTCGGGAACTCGAAGGAGTACTGGAAGTGGTTCGGCGCCTTCAAGGACATGCACGACCGGCTGCGTGAGATCGGGAAGCCGACCGTCGCGCGCGTGAACGGGATCGCCGTCGGCGGCGGCAACGAGCTGCAGATGGGCTGCGACCTCTCCGTGATGGTCGACGACGCGTTCATCCGCCACGTCGGGCTCGAGCACGGCTCAGTGCCTGCCGGCGGTGCGACCCAGTGGCTGCCGATCATGATCGGCGACCGGCGCGCCCGGGAGATGATCCTGCTCTGCGACGAGGTGCCGGCGTCGCAGGCGGCCGAGTGGGGGCTCGTCAACTGGGCCGTGCCGCGCGACGAGCTCGACGCGAAGGTCGACGAGGTCGTCGAGAAGCTCGCCCGCAAGCTGCCCGAGACGACGCGCTACGCGAAGCAGCAGCTGAACTGGTGGCGAACATCTCCTGGCACGAGACGGTCGGCCACGCCCGCGACTGGCTCGCGCTCTCGATGCTGGGCGACGAGGCCCAGGGCGCGATCCGCAGCTTCCTCGACCGCAAGCCCGACGACAAGCCCGGCGGTTAGGGTCGGACGATGAGCGAGGTGCTGACAGAGCGCGACGGCGCCGTGCTGACGATCACGCTCAACCGTCCCGAGGTGTTCAATGCCTTCAACGCGGCCCTGCACGCGGCGCTGCGAACGGCGCTGGAGGAGGCGGCTGCGCCGGACGTGCGCGCGGTCGTGCTCACGGGCGCCGGCCGTGGCTTCTGCTCCGGCCAGGATCTGAAGGAGTTCCAGGAGATGCCCGGGTCGATCCGCGAGCGGCTCGAGAGCACCTACCACCCGAACATCCGTGCGATCCGTGCGCTCGAGAAGCCGGTGATCGCAGCGGTCAACGGCCCCTGTGCGGGGGCGGGCCTCTCGCTCGCCGCCGCCTGCGACATCAGGATCGCGTCCGACGGGGCAACGTTCGTCCCCGGCTTCATCGGGATCGGGCTCGTGCCGGACTCGGGCGGCTCGTGGTTCGTCCACCGGCTGCTCGGCTTCGCGCGGGCGTTCGAGTGGATGACGTCGAACCGGAAACTGACGGCCGCCGAGGCGCACGCCTGGGGGCTCGTCTCGGAGGTCGTCGAGGGGGACGGCCTGCCGGGCCGGGCAGCCGAGCTCGCCGCCTTCTATGCCGGCCTGCCGACGCGCGGCGTCGGCCTGACGAAGCGCCTCTTCGAGCACGCCTACGACGCGTCGCTCGAGCAGCAGCTGGAGCTGGAGGCCGAGCTGCAGCAGGCTGCGACGCAGACGGCGGACTTCGCCGAGGGCGTCCAGGCGTTCCTCGAGAAGCGTCAGCCCCGCTTCAGCGGGAGCTAGCGAGCAGCGCCAGGACCTCGTCCTCCTCGGGGAACCGTCCTTCGCGCTGTTTCGAGAAGACGAGCTCCCCGTCCGCGAGCACGTCGAACTGGCTCTTCTCGCCCTCGACGATCGAGGCGGCGTGGCCGCCCGCGTTCAGCACGGCCGCGAGACTCGCGGCCCGTCGGTCGTAGCCCGCTCAGACGGGGCAGTAGTGGATCTCGACGGCCACGCCGGGAGGGTAGCCGCTAGAGGCCGAGCAGGACGCTGACCGTGCCGTCGTAGCACGGTCGCGCCGAGGCCGGTGCGAGCCGCGCGCGCACGAAAGTGCCCTTCGGTAGGCGCGCCGTGAGGGTCGCCGAGCCGACGGCGTTGAGCGCGGTCGGCGAGGAGGTGTGCTTCACCTTCGGTGCGGCGACCTTCGTCCACGGTCCTCTCCGGTTCCGCGCGCGCTCGAAGACGATCACCTTGCCGCCGAAGGTCGTCCCGCCCGCGCTCGTGACGTCGGCGCGGAACCGGGTTGCAGCGAGTCTCGTGAGGGCGAGCTGCGGCTTGACACGGACGTTGAGGGCCGCGGCCGCGAGGTCGCCCGCCCCGCCGCGGTCGAGCGGGGGGGCCGGCGGCGCCGGCCGGGACCAATAGGCACCC
>JANPKC010000342.1:0-24988 GCA_031425855.1 Actinomycetes bacterium
CCACGCCTCGCCGGAGACGAGTCGGTTCGCCTTCGCGTAGTCGACCTCGCCGCGGGCGACCGGCTCGACGAGCGAGAGCAGGTCGTCGGGATCCATCTGGTTGTCGCCGGCCATCACGCAGACGACGTCGAGGCCCTCCTCGAGCGCCCGCTGGTAGCCGGTGACGATCGCGGCGCCGACGCCGCCGTTCCGCTCGCGCGCGACGAGGTCGACGCGTGGATCGGCAGACGCGCGCACGGCCTCGGCCGTGCCGTCCGTGGAAGCGTCGTCGACGACGAGGATCCGGTCGACGAACTCGGGGATCCCCGCGAGCGTCGTCCCGATCAGCCGCTCCTCGTCGTGGGCGGGGACGACGACCGCGACGCGCTTCCCGTCGACCACGGCTCAGGCGGCGCGGGCGCGGCGCGCGAGGAACGGGTCGGCGAGGAGCGCCGCCGCGCAGCCGAGCAGGAGGCCGAGCAGCGCCCCGACGAGGGCGCCGTTGCGGCCGCTGCGCGCGGTCGTCTTCACCGCGGCGGCGGGCTCGACGACCTGCGCCTTCTCGACGTTCTCGGCGAGCGCCAGCTGCTGGCGCACGTCCGACTGGAGGTCGAGCAGCTGGCCGCGCCGCGTCTGCGCGTTGTCGAGCGAGCTGACGAGGACGAGCTTGTCGAGCGCGGCGAGGCCCGGCTCCTCGACCGCTTCCTCGAGCAGCGCGATCCGCGGGACGAGCGAGTTCAGCTGCTCCTGGATCGACGCGAGCTGGTCGTCGAAGGCCTTGATCTTCGTGTCGACGTACTGCGCCGAGGTGCGCTGGATCACTTCCTTCGCCAGCGAGTCGGCCGCGCGCTCCGCCTTCAGAGGCTGGGCCGCGACGACCTTGATCGTGACGAGCGGCGCCCCGGTCGGCCTGGCGCCCGGCCCGGATGCCCCGACGATCGCCGACGTGACGTTGCCGCGCAGCGCGCGGACTCGCAGTCCCGAGGCTTTCGCAGCCTTCTCGAGCGCGGCCTCGGAGCGGATGATCTCGGCGACCGCGCGCCCGTTCGTCAGGAAGCTCGCCACCGGCGCGCCCCCGTTCGGCGAGAACGGCTGGCCCATCGCGACGAGGGTCTCGGCCTGGTAGACCTTGCCGCCGCCGAGCGCCAGCGCGAAGCCGATCACGGCTCCGAGCACGACCCCGAGCACCGGCAGCCACCAGCGCGCGGCGATGCGCTCCCACACCGAGCGGAGGTCGACCTCGCGCTCGGCGTCGGGATCGTTCGTGGGCTCCGGACGATTCACGCGGGCGACTCTACCGTTCGACCAGGCCGTACACGCGGGCGTGGCCGACGAGGTAGAGCCGGTCCTGGTCGGCGACGACGCCGGCGTACTTGCCGTCCTCGAACGTCCAGAGCAGCCTGCCGCTGCGGGCGTCGAGCGCGTAGGTGAGCTCGTCGAAGGTCGAGAAGTAGACGACGCCGTTCATGACCGTGGCCGAGCCGGAGATGTCCCCCTTCGCGCGGAAGCGCCACTTGACGTCGCCGGTGGCCGCATCGAGCGCGTAGAAGCGGCCGCTGTACGAGCCGACGTAGACCGTCTTCCGCCAGACCGCGGGCGAGCCGTAGACGTAGCCCCCCGTGCCCTGCGACCAGCGCAGCTTCCCGCTCGCAGCGCCGTAGGAGTAGACCTTGCCGTCGGTCGAGCCGATGTAGACGCGCCCGTACGCGACCGCTGGGGTCGAGTAGAACTGGCCGCGCCCGCCGAGCCGGTCCTGCGAGCGGGTCCGCCAGATCACCTTCCCGGTGCTCGCGCGGAGCGCGTAGAGGTAGCCGTCGTAGGTGCCGACGAAGAGCCTGTTGCCCGACTTCGCGATCCCGCCCTTGATCCGGCCCTTGCCCTGGAACGTCCAGCGAACGCGTCCCGTGTCCGCGTCGAGCGCGTAGACGCGGCCGCGCCAGTCGCCGACGTAGACGAGCCCGTCGGCCAGCAGCGGCGACGACTCCGTCGGCCCGATCCTCGTGCGCCAGCGGATCTTCCCGAAGCCGGTCGCGAACGCGATCACCTCGCCCTCGAGGCGGCCCGGCTTGGCCTTGCTGTTGCACGGCGGCCGGTTCAGGAACGACTGGTAGACGGTGTGCTCGCCGACCGCCGGCGTCGCGGCGACGCAGCGGCCGACCGGCTTCTTCCACGCCCGCTTTCCCGTCTTCGCGTTGACGGCGAACATGACGCCCGAGTTGTTCGAGAAGTAGAGGCGGCCGTAGCCGAGCACGGGCGGGAACTCGAGCAGCTGGCGCGCCCTGAACGTCCAGACGCGGCGGAACGGGGGCTTCAGGGCGTAGGGGCCGACGCGGTGCCGCTCCGCGTCGTAACCGTTCAGGGGCCAGGCGACGCCGAGCGACTCCTTCGCCGGCGGCGGCGGGGGCGGCGGCTCCTCCTCCTCGGTCGTGACGAACTCCTCGGTCGAGGAGCCGCGCACGTCGGCCGCCTCCTCGCGCTTGTAGACGACGTAGCCGACGACGAGCCCTCCGGCCAGCAGGATCAGCGCGGCCAGCGCCGCGACCCACTTCCTCACGACTTCGGTTCCACGGCCCACACGCGCGAGTAGCCGTGCAGGAGCAGCCGCTGGCCGTTGCCGGAGACGGGGACGTACTCGCCGTGCGGGAAGTTGAGCACGATGCGCCCGCTCTTCGCGTCGACGCCGGTGATCCGGCCCCAGGTCGAGCCCGCGTAGGCGACGCCGGCGACCACGACCGCGGCGCCGGACACCGGGCCGCCGGTGCGGACGCTCCAGAGCACGCGGCCGCTCTTCGCCGCGACGGAGTAGAGCCGGCCGTTGTAGGAGCCGAAGAAGACCCGTCCGGCCCAGACGGCGGGGGACGAGTAGACGTAGCCGCCGGTGCCGACGCGCCAGAGGTAGCGGCCGGAGGTCGAGAAGGCGGTCAGGCTGTTCCCCGTCGACGAGGGGACGAAGACGCGCCCGGCCGCCACGGCGGGCGTGCCGTAGACGCGGCCGTTGACGGAGCGGACGAACCGCCGCTTGCCCGTCCGCGCCGACAGCGCGTGCAGGCGCCCGCCGTAGTCGCCGATATAGAGCGTCTTTCCGGCGATCGCCGCGCTCGAGGTGATCTTGTAGCCGGTGCGGTAGCTCCAGCGCAGCTTGCGCCGCTTCAGGTCGAGCGCGTAGACGCGGCCGTTCCAGGCGCCGAAGTAGTCGAGCCCGCCGGCGACGATCGGCGACGACTCGATCGGCGAGCCGACCCTGAAGTGCCAGCGCAGCCTGCCGTTGCGGCGGTCGAGCACGCGCACGATCCCGTCCATCCCGTGCACGACGAGGTCGTCACCCACGATCGCCGGCGAGGACGCCATCTTCCCCCGGCTCGGCCGGTGCCGCCAGATCACGGTGCCGTCGCCCATGTCCAGGGCGTAGACGTGGCCCTTGTAATTGGCGACGTACGCGACGCCGTCCGCCACGACCGCAGGGAACTCGACGAGCGAGCCGACCCCGCGCGACCAGACCACCTTGAACGGCGGGCGCAGCTTGATGTCGGGCGGCGCCTGCGTGCGGCGGTTGTTGGCGCCGTACATCGTCCACTGGAGCGCGTCCCGGTAGAGCCGGACTGTGACCTCACGCTTCTGCTTGAACGGCATCCGCACGACCTTCATCGCGTACCCGGGCTTCGAGACGCGAACCGGCAGGGCCGCCCGCTTCTTGATCTTCACGGACGCGAGCCCGCGCGTGTTCGCGTAGCCGGCCCGCTTGCCGATCACGACGCGGGCACCCTTCACGCGCCGGTGCGTGTCGCCGTCGACGACCGTGACGAGCACTTTCGTCGGCCTCGGCTTCGGCCGCACCGGCGGCGGGGGGAAGGGCTTCGCGGTGGGCGGATCGACCGGCGCCGTGTAGCTCGCCGTCGTCGCGGGCGGTGCGGCCTCCTCGGTGTTGCCGCCACATGCCGCCGCCAGGCACGCTGTCGCCAGACCCAGGAGGGCCAGAGCTGCCGCGATGAGGCGCGTCACGCCTCGCCGGGCTCGCCAGCAACCGGTTCGGGGAGCTCCTCGGCGAACGGCACGAGGCTACCGCCGTCCTCGGCTGTCAGACACAGGTGGGAGAAGAAGCGCGTCATCAGGACCCCTGCGCGGAAGTCGCCGAGCCGCGGCTCCGGTCGTTCGCCGCCTGCCAGCGCCAGCGCCAGCTCAGGGTAGCGCGACCCCGACGCGAGCGGCAGCGGAAAAGCCCCTCCAAACCGAGGATTTACATCTGTGACTGGCAGCGAGCCGTCGGGCTCGCGGAAGCACTGGATGTTGGCGGGGCCGACGATCCCGACGGTTTCGGCGACGTGGCAGGCGTGCTCGATCAGCTCCGGGTCCTTGATCGACGCGCCCTTGATCGACTCGCCGCCCTTCGACTGGATCATCGTCCGCGGGATCGCGTTCAGGCACCTGCTCTCGAGGTCGCAGAAGACGTCCACGGAGAACTCCTCGCCCCGGCAGAGCTCCTGCACGAACGACTCGACGGTCGTGTAGCCGAGGAAGAAGTCGAGCTCGCGGCGGTCGTGGGCGCGGTAGATGTGGCGCGAGCCGAAGCCCTCGCGCACCTTGACGAGCAGCGGGTAGCGCGCGTCGTCGGGAACCTCGTCGGGGAGCCAGCTTCGCGGGCTCGCGATCCCGTGTCGCTCGAAGAAGAGATGCGCCTCGTACTTGTCGCCCATCGTGCGGCAGACCTCGGGCGCGGGCACGAGCACGAGCGCGGGCGCGAGCGCGTCGCGGGACTGCGCGAGCAGCATCTGGTCGAGGTCGGTGAGCGGGACGACCAGCTTCACGTCGTGCTCGGCGACGAGCGCGGCCAGCGCCGGGATGTAGCCGGGGCTGTCGACGCGCGCGACGAGCGCGTGGTGGTCGGCGTGGTAGAGCGCGGGCGCGAGCGCGTCGGCGTCGGTCGCGATCGTCGTCGCGCCCGAGCGGCCGAACGCGGAGACGATGTCGACGCGCTGCCCGGCGCAGGTGAAGAGGACGGCGGTCATCGGCGGACAAGCCTAGCGCCGCCCCCGTCGGAAAGCGCCAACCGGTGTCAGAGACGACTCAGGCACGGTGTCAGAGTCGTCTCTGACACCGCCTGTCGATCAAGGACCGGTCCGGTCTAGCCCTTCCAGCCGCCGGTCTCGCCCTTGTAGGTGCCGCCGAAGAGGGCGAGCGGCGTCCGGAGCAGGATCAGCAGGTCGGTGAGCGGCGAGCGGTGGTCGACGTACCAGACGTCGAGCTCGATCCGCTCGTCCCAGGAGAGCGAGGCGCGGCCGTGGATCTGCGCCCAGCCGGTGATCCCGGGCAGCACCTCGAGGCGGCGCCGCTGGCGGTCGGTGTAGCGCTCGACCTGGTAGCGGAGCGTCGGCCGCGGGCCGATCACGCTCATGTCGCCGCGGACGACGTTCCAGAGCTGCGGCAGCTCGTCGAGCGAGGTGCGCCGCAGGAACCGGCCGGCGCGCGTGATCCGGCTGTCGCCCTCGTTGACCGCGTAGCCGGCCCCCTGCTTCTCGGCGCCGACGACCATCGTCCGCAGCTTCAGCAGCTCGAAGTCGCGGCCGTCCTTGCCGACGCGGGTCTGCCTGAACAGGACCGGGCCGCCGTCGCCGAGCTTGACCGCGAGCGCGGCCGCGGCGAGGAACGGGCTCGCGAGCGCGAGGCCGGCGCCTGCGATCGCGACGTCGAGAGTGCGGTTCAACGCGTTCCCTCCGCCGCCTCCCAGGTCGCGGGCACGCCGCGCCGGAGGTAGTTCCAGAGCGAGACGACCGTCGCCCAGGTGACGAGCACGTAGTAGCGGGCGATCCCGACGCCGGCGGCCGCCGCCGCGAGCAGCAGCAGCTGCCCCGCGAGCACGACCTGGTAGACGAGCCCCTCGCCGACGAGCGCGAGCGAGGTCCCGAGCAGGACGAGATGGAGGATCCCGCTGCCGTAACGGAGCAGCCGGTGCGAGATCACCTCGACGAGGTAGCCGAACGGGAGCCGCTTCAGCATCGAGCCGCGCAGCGTGATCTCCCAGCAGTGCTCCAACATGCGCACCTTGCGCCGGTACTCGGTCTCGTTCGACGGCGTCGGCTTCTCGAACGCGTGCGCGGCCGGCTCGTAGACCGCGCGGCGCCCCGCCTGCACCATCCGGTACGGGAAGGAGAGGTCGTGGCCCCATTTCGGGTCTACCTCGACGTAGTCCGAGCGGCGCACCGCGTAGATCGAGCCGTTGCCCCCGGTGACGGAGCCGAGCCGCGACTCCGCCTCGCGCTGCACCATCTCGTAGCGCGAGTAGAGGCCCTCCCGGTTCGAGCCGTCGGCGGCCTCGAGTACGTGCCGGCCGCAGACGTAGGCGACGTCCGGGTCGGCGAAGTTGGCGACGAGCTGCCGCAGGGCGTCGGGCGCCCAGGTCGCGTTCGCGTCGGAGAAGGCGAGGATCTCGCCCTTGGTCTCGCGCACGGCTCGGTTCTGCGCCGCGACCTTGCCGCCGCGCGGGTTCACGATCAGGCGGACGCGACCCGCGAACCGCTCGACGAGCTCGTGCGTCCGGTCGGTCGAGGCGTCGGAGGTGACGACGAGCGCCAGCTTCTCCGCCGGATAGTCGAGCGCGAGCAGGTTCTCGAGCCGGCGCTCGATCACGGGCTCCTCGTTGTAGGCGGCGACGATCACCGTCACGTGCGGCTCGATAGCCTCCTTCCGCACCCGGCGCGTGTGGAAGCGCGCGAGCGCCGCGGCGCCGATCGGGTAGGCGGCGTGCGTCCAGAGGAGCGCGCCGAGCGCGAGCAAGAAGAGGATCTTCAGCACCAGCACGGGCCGAGTGTAGAGCCGACGGTAGGATCTCCCGCGTGTCGGCTCGCGTCTGCTTCGTCGTCGGCGCGCGGCCGAACTTCATGAAGTCGGCTCCGGTGCACCGGGAGCTCGCCGCGCTCGACCCAACCCTGGAACTGGTGCTCCTGCACACCGGGCAGCACTACGACGACGCGATGTCGGATGTCTTCTTCCGCGAGCTCGGGATGCCGCGGCCGGACGAGTTCCTCGCCGTCGGGTCGGGGACGCACGGCGAGCAGACCGCGAAGGCGCTCGTCGGCGTCGAGCGGGTGCTGCGCGAGCGGGAGATCGACCTCTGCGTCGTCGCCGGCGACGTCAACTCGACGCTCGCCGGGGCGCTCGCGGCGGTCAAGTCGGGCGTCAAGCTGGCGCACATCGAGTCGGGCCTGCGCAGCTTCGACCGGGCGATGCCGGAGGAGCACAACCGCGTCCTCACCGACCACGTCAGCGACATCCTCCTCGCGCACTCGGAGGAGGCGATCGTCAACCTCTCGCGCGAGGGGATCCACTCGGGTGTCCATCTCGTCGGCAACACGATGATCGACTCGCTACTCGACCACCTCGACGCGGCCCGCGCGCGCCGGACGTGGGAGCAGTACGGCCTCGAGGCAGGCGAGTACGCGCTGATCACTCTGCACCGCCCCGCCCTCGTCGACGACCCGGCGAAGCTGTCCGCTGTAACGGACGGCCTGATCGCCCTCGCTGGCACGCTTCCGGTCCTCTTCCCGATCCACCCGCGCACGCTCGCGCGCCTCGAGGCGAGCGGCGACGACCGCCGCCTGCGCGACGCCGGCGTGCGGACGACCTCGCCGCAGGGCTATCTCGACTTCCTCTGCCTGCAGGCCGACGCGGCCGTGGTCGTCACCGACTCGGGCGGCGTGCAGGAGGAGACGACCGCGCTCGGCGTCCGCTGCTTCACGCTCCGCGACCAGACCGAGCGGCGGGTGACCGAGGAGCTCGGCACGAACACCGTGCTCGGCGCCAAGCCCGAGCGGCTGGCCGAGATCCCGAAGCTGCTGGAGCGGCCGAAGCCGGGCGAGGTGATCCCGGGCTGGGACGGCAGCGCGGGCGCCCGGTCCGCGGAGGTCCTGCGACGCGCACTCGGCTAGCAGCCCACGGGCAGCTCCCGCTCGAAGGGCTCGCGCTCGCCGGGCTCGTGGCCGCGCAGGCGCTCCTCTTCGGGCGGCTGGTCGGGACCGACACCGACTACGACGAGGGCGTCTACCTCGCGAGCGTCGACGCGCTCGAGCACGGCCAGGAGCTCGGCGAGGACGTCTTCGCCCCGCAGCCGCCCGTCTTCTACCTGCTGCTCCGGCTGATCTCGGCGGCCGGCGCCGACACCGTGCGGGGGTTCCACATCGGGATGGTCGCGGTCGCGATCGTGACCTGTCTCGCGGCGTACCTGCTCGCCCGAGCGCTCGCCGGGCCGGTCGCGGGGCTGGCCGCCTCGGCGCTGCTCACGATCGCGCCGCCGTTCCCGCTCTTCGCCCATCGCGTTCTGGCGGACATCCCGCCGCTCGGCCTCGCCCTCGTCTCGTTCTGGCTCGCCTGGCAGGCGCAGCTGCGCCGGTCGATGGCGCTCGCGACTGTCGCGGGCGCCGTTCTCGTGCTCGCCGTCGCGACGAAGCCCAACGCGGCGCTCGCGCTGCCACCGTTCCTCGTGCTGCTGCTCTGGGACCCCGCCTGGCGCCGCAAGGCGCTGGTCACTGCGGCGACGGGCGCCGTCGTCGCCGGCGGGACGCTCCTGCTGGCCTACCAGGATGTCCTCGGCGAGCTCTGGGAGAGCGTCGTCGACTACCACCGCGACGCGCGCGACACACCGGACGTGATCGACAAGACACACGAGCTCGTGACCTTCCTCAACTGGCGCACGCCCTTCGCGTGGCTCGTCGTGGCGGGGCTGGCGGCTTCGATCCTGCTGATCCGACGGCGCGGCCTGCAACCGGTGTGGGCGCTCTGGCTCTGGGCGGCGATCTCGGGCGCGTTCCTCGTCTACCACCACCCGCTCCACTACAACCACCTCCTCGTCCTGCCCGTCGTGCTCGCCGTGCCGGCTGGGATCGCCCTCGGCGAGCTCCTCGGACGGATGCCGCGGCGCGAGCTGGCCGTCGCTGGCCTCGCGATCGCGCTCGCCGCGGGCTATGCCCAGCAGCAGCGGCGCGTCACGCTCGACGACGTGCCCGAGCAGGCGGAGCTCGTGCGCGCCGCCGACGTCCTCCGCCGCGAGACGGAGCCCGGCGACCTCGTCGTCTCCGACCAGCCGCTCGTCCCGTTCCTCGCCGGTCGCCGCGTCGCCGGGCCGCTCGTCGACCTGGCCGTGCTCCGCTTCGAGACGGGCTCGCTGACCGACGAAGAGGTGCTGGCCGAGCTCGACGGCGCAGACGTGAAGGCAGTCGTCGTCGGCCGCGCGCTCGCCGACCGGGAGGCAGTCCTCGCAGGGCTCCGGGGTCGCTACCCGCGGCTGCTACGCGTCGACGGGCTGAGGATCTTCCTGCGCCGCTGACGGTCGAACACGGGCCGGGACGCCGGCGACGACCGCGCCCGGCGCGACGTCGGCCGTGACGACCGCGCCGGCGCCGACGAGCGCGCCCGCGCCGATCGTGATCCCGCCGAGGATGATCGCGCCCGAGCCGAGCGTCGCTCCGGACTCGACGACCGTCGGCAGCAGCTCCCAGTCGTCCCCGCCCGCGAGCTCGCCCTGCTCGTTCGTGGCCCTCGGCCGCTTGTCGTTCACGAACATGACCCCGTGCCCGACGAAGACGCCGTCGCCGATCGCGATCCCGTCGCAGATGAAGCTGTGGCTCTGGATCTTGCAGCGGGCGCCGATCGTCGCGCCACGCTGGATCTCGACGAACGTGCCGACCCGCGTGCCGTCGCCGATCCGGCAGCCGTAGAGGTTCGTGAACGAGTAGACGACGACGTCCTCACCGAAATCGACGTCGTGGATCAGGCGGTAGGGTGCCTCGTTCGCCGGTGCGCTCGCCATCTCGGGCAGCCTAGACGACCCCATGCTCGGCGGAACCACGCCCACTCCATCACGCTGTCTCGCGCTAGTGACGGAGTCGAGCAATCGCTCGACGGAGCACCGGTTCACCCTTCGGTTCGGGGCCGTGTGCGAACGACGAGGCGAGGTCGGCGGCCAGCGCTGGCACCGCGACGACGATGTCGTGGGCGACGATCACGTCGTGCCCCGGCCGCGCGCGCTCGATGGCGGCGAGAAGCTCGCCGATGCGCGGCCACTGCCCCGGATCGTGCGGAGGCGGGGGCGGCGCGAGGAAGAAACGGGCGTCGTCGATCAACACCACGTCGTCCGGATGCCCGGCGCCGACGGCGTCCAACTCGGCGAGGACGGGGCACTCGTCCTGCTCGCCCCCGGTGACGCCGCCGCTCCAGTGGCCGTCGAGCCAGTAGAGGGTCGGCTGCGTGGCGTCGACCTCGGTGCGCAGGATCTCCCGCGAGCTTCCCTGGCGTACCTCGATTCCCACCGTGTTGTCGAGCGATTCCGCGGCTGCGCGCGCGAGCTCCGGTGAGATCTCGATCGTGATCACCCGCGGAAAGATGCGGGCCAGACGGCGAGCACCGGCGCCCCGGTACGTTCCCGTCTCGATGGCGCGCTTCAGCCCGAGACGATCACGCAGGCCGGCGGCGAGCTGTTGCGGCAAGGCGCCCACGGGGCGGTTCTATCAGGAGCCGGTTCGTTGAGGCCGCTGCAGGAGAGCTCCTTCCTGATCGTCGCGAACGGGACGCCCGATTCCCCGCCCGCCTCCGGCGTCCGGGACTATCTCGCAGCGGAGGCCCGCGAGCTGACGACGGTCTTCCACCCGCTCAACCGCGACGACCCACCGATCCATCGAGTCGCCCGCTGGCGCAACGGTAAGCAGGTCGAGGACCGAGAGTACCGCCGCCCGTCGCGACCGCCACTCACCTATGCGACAGACGTGCTGGCGCCGCTGCTGCGCCCCCGCGTCGATGCCTGGGTCGGGTTCAGCAACCTCAGCGCCGTGCACGGAATCGCCCGGCGGCGCGCCGGCCTGGCTGGCACCGTGGCTTACTGGGCGGTCGACTTCGTTCCCGACCGCTTTGGCAAGGGCGCGATGCTGACGCAGGCGTACGACCGCGTCGACCGGATCGCGTCCACGCGGGCGGATCTCCGCGTCGAGCTGACCGCCGCGGCGAGAGACGCGCGCGCGGCCCGGCTGGGCCTCGGCTCCGAGGCGGCAGCGACGCACGTCGCGCCGGTAGGCATCTGGCTCGACCGGATCGAACGGGCTCCGGAGGACGCCTGGCGGACGCGCAAGGTCGTGTTCATCGGCCACCTCGTGCCCCGCCAAGGCGTCGGCACGCTGATCGAGGCGATCGCCCTCGTCCCCGACGTCACGCTCGAGATCGCGGGAAGAGGCCCCGACGAGGAGGCGCTGCGCGCACTGGCCGCCGCCCGGGGGATCTCCGACCGTGTCCGCTTTCTCGGCTTCCTCTCCGACCACCGCGAGGTCGAACGGCTCGTCGCGTCGGCGGCAGTGGCGGCGGCGCCCTACGCGACCGACATGGAATCGTTCACGAAGTACGCGGATCCGTCGAAGCTGCGCACGTACACGGGTGCCGGGCTCCCGATCGTGACCACTGACGTTCCACCGAACGCCCACGAGCTCGAGCGAGAGGCTGGGGCATCCGTGGTCGACTACGAGCCGCAGGCGATGGCCACGGCGATCGAGGCGATCCTGGCCTCGCCCGAGGAGTGGTTGCGGCGGCATGCCGCTGCACTCGCGTACGCGGAGGGTTTCGACTGGGGTCGGATCGTGCCCCAGGCGCTCGAGAGACTCGGCTTCTCGAGCTAGGCCGTGAGCCGGTCGGCCGTGGCGGCGGCGAGTTGCTCGAGGATCTCGTTGAGCGAGATCGTCGGCTCCCACTCCGGGTAGTCGGCGCGAAGACGGCCGAGGTCGCTGATGTAGCAGATGTGATCGCCGATCCTGTTCTCGTCGACGTACTCGGTCTCGAGCTTCCGGCCGAGGAGCTCCTCCAGCGCCGCGACCGCCTCGAGCAGCGAGATGCTGTTCGCCCGGCCGCCGCCAAGGTTGTAGACCGCCCCCGGGATCGGCCGCTCGGCGTAGGCCATCATCGCCGTGCAGACGTCGTAGGAGTGGATGTTGTCGCGCACCTGCTTGCCCAGGTAGCCGAAGATGCGGTAGGTGCGGCCCTCGTGGATGGCGCGCGCGATGTAGGAGAGGAAGCCGTGCAGCTCCGCGCCCGAGTGCTGGGGACCTGTGAGGCAACCGCCGCGGAAACAGACCGTCGGCATCCCGAAGTAGCGGCCGTACTCCTGCACGAGCAGGTCGGCGGCCGCCTTCGAGACGCCGAACAGGCTGTGGGTCGTCTTGTCGATCCGCATCGACTCGTCGATCCCTTCGGCCAGCGCCGGATCGGCGTAATCCCAGCGCGTGTCCAGCTCGACGAGCTCGAGCTCGTTCGGCGCGTCGCCGTAGACCTTGTTCGTCGACATGAAGACGAACGGCGACTCCGGCGCGCATGCTCGCGCCGCCTCGAGCAGGTTCATGGTCGCGAGTGCGTTGATCTCGAAGTCGTCGAACGGCCGTGAGGCCGCGAGGTCGTGCGAGGGCTGTGCAGCACAGTGAAAGACAAGGTCGGGCCGGACCTCCTCGAACAGGCGAAGCACCCCGTCACGGTCGCGGATGTCGAGCCCGTGATGGGTGAAGCCGCTGGTCGTCTGCAGAAGCCGGTCGAGGTTCCACGTCGTGTCGCCGGTGTCCCCGAAGAACTCACGGCGCATGTTGTTGTCGATGCCGTGGACGGAGTAGCCGCGGCCCGCGAGGAAGCTGACCGCCTCGGAGCCGATCAGCCCGCTCGACCCGGTGACGAGGGCGGTCGGCATGTCGGCCATGTTAGAGGCCTTCAGGGCCGAAGCGAGCGGCATACTGGCCTTCTGTGAGCCGCGATGAACCGCAGGCGACGCCTGTCGCCCTCTCGGTCGTCGTGCCGGTCTACAACCTCGCGGGCTCGATCGTCGAGAACGTGCGCACGATCCGCGACCGAGTCGCAGCAGGCGCGAACGGGCCGATCGAGGTAATCGTCGTCTCCGACGGCTCCTTCGATCGCACCGAGGAGCTCGTCCTCGAGAGCGAGCTCGACGATGTTCGCGTCCTCCACTACGACCGCAATCTCGGCAAGGGCTATGCGGTGAAGGTCGGAGCGCTCGAGTCGAGCGGCCGCTGGGTCGCCTACTGCGACGCCGACCTCGATCTCGATCCTGCCTCTCTGCCCGAGTTCGTCGCGATCGCGGAGCGCGACGGGCTCGACTTCGCGATCGGCTCGAAGCGGCATCCGGAGTCGAGGGTGGCCTATCCCGGCTCGCGTCGAGTCGCCTCGTGGCTCTTCCAGCAGCTCGTGCGGATCCTCTTCCGTCTCGACGTGCGGGATACGCAGGTCGGGCTGAAGGTCTTCCGCCGTGAAGTAGCGGAGCAGGTCGTGCCGCTGCTGCTCGTGAAGCGCTACGCCTTCGACATCGAGTTGCTCGCCGTCGGACGGGCGTTCGGCTTCAGCCGCATCCGAGAGCTGCCGATCAGGCTCGACTACCAGTTCACGGGCTCGGGCGTACGGCCGCTCGCCGTCGCGATCGCCCTGACGGACACACTCGCGATCTTCTACCGACTACGAATCCTGCGGACGTACCAGCGCAAGCGCGCCCTCGTCGGCAAGTACGGGTGGACGCGGCCAACTGGAAGGCAGCAGGAAGTGGCGCTGATCGGCCCAGACGAGCCTGATCGGCGCAGCGCTGCCGAGGCCGCAACCACCGAATTGCTCGCCTTCGTCGAGCCCGGCGGTACCCCGTCCGACAACTTCGTCGCCGCGACTGTGCCCTTCTTCGCGCGCCCCGAGATCGCTGCCGTCGTCGTCTCCAAGGTCGCGCCGGGGGGAGGCTCCACGCGGGCGCGCGCAGCGGCTGCGATCCGCGAGTCGCGACTCGGCGGCGGCTCCCAGTACTACCGCTTCATGCCCGGGAACATCCGCTACGTTCGCGACTTCCTCGGAGCCTCGTTCGTCGTCAGGCGATCCAGCTTCCTCGACCTGCCCCGCGACCTCGAGGACGAGCAGGTGCCGGGCGCACTCGCAGAGCGCGGTGCAAGCGTCCTCTACACCCCGGAGGCGTTCGTGACGGCCGCGCCGGAACCGCTCTTCCGGCCTCATCTCCGGAATGCGATCGCCCACGGGCGTTCGCGCGGCGCGGCGATCAGGCGACGCGGCACCAGCGCGGTTCGGCCCTCGACCGCGCTTGCAGTCCTGACGACGGCATTCGTGACCGGCGGCTGGGTGCTGGGGGTCGCTCCCTGGCTGGGCGCGATCGCCCTCTACTGGCTGGTCGTGCTCTTCCGCGGAGCGATGGCGGCGCTCCAGTACGGGTCGGCTCGCGTCGGCGGACTCGTCGCGGTCGGCCTCGTGCTCACCCATGTCGCCTATATCGGCTCGCTGCTCATCGGGGTCGTCCGAGGCCGCTAGAGCGCGAGCGTCTCGCCGCGCTGGCCCGCCTCGACGACGGCGAGCGCAAGGTGGAGAGCGCGCGCGCCCTCCGCGGGGGTCACCGCCGAGCTCTCGTCGCCGCGCACGAGTCGGACGAACTCGTCGAGTTGCGCGCGCAACGGCTCCACGCGGTTGATCGCGAAGCGCACCACGTTGCCCTCGGTGACGCCGTCGAAGATGTCGAGCGTCGGCCAGGATGCGCTCTCGTGGGCGTTCTCGAAGAGCGTCAGGTGCTGGTTCAGGTAGTCGACCACCAGCATGCCGCGCTCGCCGGTGACGCTCAGCTGGCGCACCTTGGTCGGCGTCAGCCAGTTTACTTCGAGCAGACCGATGATCCCGGAGTCGAAGCGGAGCGTCGCGGCGAGCAGATCCTCGTGTGTCCGGTGCGCCCGGCGATCGATCTCCGCCGAGACGCGGATCGGGGAGCCGGCGAGCTCGCACATGATGTCGAGATCGTGCGTCGCCAGGTCGAAGGCCGCGCCGGTGTCACCGATCCGGGACGGGAACGGGCTCAACCGTCTCGTGTGTACCTGGAAGACGCGACCGAGCTCGTTCTCGCGCAACTTCTCTCCGAGGACGATCACAGCCGGGTTGAAACGCTCGACGTGCCCGACCGAGAGCGGGAGTCCACGCTTCTCGGCCAGACCGATCAGCATCGCGGCCTCCTCCCGGGTCGCCGCGATCGGCTTCTCGACCAGGACCGGGACGTCGGCTTCGAGGAGTGCTGATGCGACTTCGGCGTGGTGCGCGGTCGGTACCGCGACGACGGCCGCGTCGGGCTTGCCGTGCGAGAGCAGGTCGTCGAGCGATGCCAGGCGCGTCGCGCGATACCGGTACGCCAGCTCGTCGACCGCCTCGGCGGGATCGACGATCGCGGCAAGCTCGGTCGCAGGCGACTCGGCGAGCACGCGTGCGTGGTGACGACCCATCGATCCGGCGCCGATCAGGGCTACGCGCAGCGGAGCGCTCACAGGAACCCGCGCTGCCGCAGGTCGTCGAGGATGATCGCGCTCGGCGACACGGCCGGCGGCGGCGTTTGGCGCCGATGTGCCGACGGGTCGTCGAGAAATGCAGCCAAGGGCGCGAGCTCGTGGCCCGAGACGACGACGTTCTCGCCGACGCCGTCCGGCTGCTCGACCTTCTTTCGATGAACCAGACAGGGCTTGTCGAGAACGTACGACTCGACCTGAGTACCCCCGCTGTCGACGATCGCGAAGGCTGCCTCGCGCAGCAGAGCGACGAAGTCGAAGAACGATCGGCGCGCCGTACGCGTGACCGACGAGCCTTCGAACACGTCTTCGAGCCCGAACTTCCGCATCGCAGCGACCGTTACGGGGTGGTCGATGAAGAGCATCGGGCGCCTCGACGGGTGCGTCGCGATCGCGCGCAGTGTCACGCCGAGGAGCGCTTCGTCGTTCAGGAGCTCGTAGCGATGAAGGCTGATGATCCCGAACGCCGTCCCCGCCACCTCGTCAGGGACTCTGGCATCCACCGGGGCGAGCTCTAGGCTGTCCCGGATCGTGTTCATCCCGGTGTCCACGACGGCGCCGCGGCGGATGTTCGCGGCCGCCTCGGGACCGGGCGCATAGTGCAGCTGGGCGAGCTTGGACACGACTCGGCGGTTTCCCTCCTCCGGGAACGGGTGACGCAGGTCCCACGTTCTCACGCCGGCCTCGATGTGCGCCACGGGTACGCGGAGCGCGCGCCCGATCAGCGTCCCGAGCACGGTCGTCATCGTGTCGCCGTGGACGAGGACGAGCGGAGGCCTGCCGTCAGCGCTCAACCGCTCGCGCACGCTGCTGCGATTGCGCGCGAAGCCGGTGGCGACCGAGGCGAGCCACGGGGGGATGTCTACGTTCGAGTGCAGGTCGCGGCCGCCGCGGCCGTGTGCGAAGTAGACGTCGGGCTGCGGCAGCTCCAACTGCTCCAGCAGACCGGGGATCTGCTCGACCTGCTGCGCGGTCGTCGTGTTGACGAAGCCACCGTCGGCATGGATCCCGCGAAGGACCGGCGCGAGCTTGATCAGCTCCCCCGTCGTCCCGTACACGACGCCGATCACGACTTCACCCCCAGACGGTTTGCGAGCGCAAGGGCGGCGCCACGCCACATCCCGAGCCCGTGCGCGACGGCGTAGAGGGGTGCGAGCGTTGCGAACGCGGCGGTCTCGGCGGCCGGGCGCGGCCGGCGGCTCGCCGCCGCCGCGGCGAAGCCCGCGACACCGAGGGCTGCGAGCGGCACGACGATCGGCCGCTTCACCGCCGCGACACCGAGTCCGGCGCTGATCGGGAAGAACGCCACCACGACAGGGAAGAACCGCGACTCGCGCCGTCCGTGACCGTCGACGAAGACGACGCCTCGATGGAGCGCGTGCTTGACGAAGGAGCGGAACGCTCGCCGAGGGGCGTAGACGCAGGCGAATCCGGGCGCGATGTTCACCCGGCTGCGCGCCGCCACGGAACGGATGATCGGCCCGTCGTCGTTCGAGTTACGCGTGTCTGCGTAGCGGGACCGGAACGCCTCGAACGCATCGAGGAGGAGCGCGCGGGGCGCGAGAAAGCACGTGGTCCCCTTCGGGAAGCGATCGAAGTCGTCGACACCGAAGCTCGTCTCACGGGGATCGTCCACGTAGTCGCCGAACGCGAGCGAGCTGACGACCTTCCAGAAGAGCGCGAACGGGCTGCCGCCGGCATCGATCTCCGTGTGCGCATTCCAGACTTCGCGCCCTTCCGCGAGGCGAGGGGCAACGAAGGCCAAGCTCCCCGGCACGATCGTCACACCGGCGTCGACGAAGAGCACGAACTCTCCCCGCGCCGCCTGGAGGCCGGCGCGCCGGGCCGCAAACCGGCCGCTGTTACGGGACAACCGCTCGACCCGGACGGGGACGCCATCGGCCGCCGCGAGCGCCGGCGAGGCGACGTCCGCCGTCGAGCCGTCGTCGGCGACGACGATCTCCGAGTCCGAGAAGGCGGGCTCCTCGCGCACAACGGAGGACACGGAGCGGATCGTCTCCACGACCTGGTCGGCTTCGTCGTAGACCGGGATGACGATGGTGAGACGCACGCTCAGTAGTCGCGGATGCTGACCGAGAAGTCGGCCAGCGGCTGGATGCTCACCGCGTCGAGCTTGACGCGCCCGTCCGGTTCGGTCCGAAGCTCGAGCCGCTCACTCGTGCCGTCGATCGAGATTGGCCCATACGTGACCTGCGTCGGGGTCGAGCCGAGATCCCAGGCCCACACCGTCTCGCCGTCCTCCGTGAGCAGGTGGAGCTTTCGGGGGCGTCCGACGCTCGACGCCGTCACGGTCACGTTGACGCGACGCAGCCAGGGATGATCCCACTGGAGGTCGAGCGATGCCGTCCCGTCGACCTCCGTCGGAGCCGTCACGTCCGGAGCCGTTATCCCTTGCGCCGCGGCGATCGCGACCGCGTTGCGCTCGAGCGTCGCCTCGATGTCGACCGGCTGGACGTCGTCGTCGATCCCGAGCGCACGGACGTTGCCGGGAAGTCGCGCGAGCAAGTGGAAGCCCGCGGGGATCGGCGGCGGCTCGGCGTTCGCCTCGCGATAGACGTCGTCGTGGAGCAGCACGTACTTCACTCCGTTCGCCTTCAGCATCCCGGGCGCGTTGGGGTCGGTCACGTACCGCACCAACACTCGAATGGCGTCCTCGCGCGTGCCTCCGTAGCCGCTGCCGAAGAGCATGAACTGAGGCTTCTCGTTGTACGTCTGCTGGTAGAAGGTGTCTGCGAGCAACCGCAGCGCCGCAGGATTGTCCGTCGGCAGCGGGTAGTTCGCGACGATCCCCGGCGGCTGCTCCTCGATCCACTTCGAGTAGGGCGTCTGCCGAAGCTCGTAGATCGGCGGGATCCCACCGTAGTACTCGAACGCCAGGAGCCCAAAGGCGGCGACGGACGCGGCCAGCCCCCATCGGAACCGGCGAATCAGGACGGTGAGCGCAAGGGCGGCCAAGGCCGCGAGCGCGAACGTCACGAGCAGCCCAAAGCGGGCGAAGACGCGCCAGAAGTAGGTGAACTCGCTGATGGCATACGACGGCATCGGGACGTCGAGCCCGAAGACGCTCGTCTCACGCTTGAGCGAGAACAGGAACGCGGCGGGCGCGAGCACGGCCATCGCGACGAGGAAGTAGCGGGTCGTCGCGTTTCGGAGCGTGTCTGGATGCCGACGGGCGACGAGTACCAGCCCGACGAACCCGAGCAGGATCAGCGACCAGCCGAGGTAGAGCGTGTTCTCCGACCAGATGAACTCAGATCTGGGCGCGAAGTAGCGCGTGACCCCGCTCAGCTGCGGATGCCTGAACGAAGGCAGGACGTAGGATTCAGCTGCAGCGCCGAGGTTCTGTACGTGCTGCGCGGCATTCGAGACATTCGCGGACACGGTTTCGTGCTGCGAGCGCCAGACGAAGAGTGGCGGCAGGAACGCGATCACGGCGACGACGAGCGCGACGTCCGCAAGAGTGACCGACCAGAGGCGCTCTCGCCAACTCCGCTGGCCGACGAGCTCGACGATCCAGAAGACACCGACGACGAGCCCTGCCATCAGCCCGTAATAGGAGTTGTCGTAGAAGGAAAGGGCCAGCACGAGCCCGACGAGAACCGCGGAGCGAACGGTCCTGCGGCGGTGCTGGTAGAGGAGCGCCGCGATCACGAGCGGGAAGATCCACGCCTGCATGAATCCGCTGTGGCCGGAGCCCGCGCGCTCCATCATCCACGGGTTGAAGGCGACCGCGTAGCCGGCGATGAACGCGGGAAGCGGATGGATGCCGAGTCGCTCCAGCAGGACGTAGAACGAGACGGCCGTCAGCACGAAGCCGCCGAGGAGATAGAGGTTCGAGGCAACCGTGAAGCCGACCACCCAGTGCATGCTCCAAATGGCGGCCGGAATGAGGAAGTTGGCGATCTGGACGGCAGATGCGAGCGGCAAGCCCTCGGGCGCGCCGTTCAGCTCGTCCCGGGTTTGCGTGAACGGGTTCTGCCCCTGAAACTCGGCACCCCAGTACTGGCGGATCCCGTAAGAAGCGTCGTTCGGGCCGTACAGGACAGCGCCCCCGATGTGCAGCATGAGGTCGTGGAACCAGACCGCCGTGAGCAGGGCGTACAGGAGCGAAACGAACGCGTACCGGGTCCACGACCGAGAGAGGGCTGCGGAGACGCGGTCGCGCACGTGGACGGCTGCGCGAGCCGCGTCTGCGCTGATCGTCGTCACGACGGCGCAGGATAGCTGCGTGCCCGGGGGGTTACGGGCGTCGGCGGAGCCGCGCCAGCGCCCATCGCGCGGCCTGTGGGAGCGTGCGCTCGAAGACGAGTTCGTGCAGCACCAGCAACCCGAGCGCGGAGCAGAGCGTCACCGTGACGAGCTGGTAGGTCGAGCCGTGAACGGCCAGGTAGAGCATGACTTGCACGACGGCCCCGCCCAGCAGGAGCCACGCCATCCGAATTCGGCCGTGGCCGAGGTGATAGGCCAGCTGGACGTTCAAGATCGCGTAGAGCGTCATCGCGAGCCCGAGGACGCCGACGAGCGGGACTGCCCCTTGGAAGTCCGCGCCGAAGGTAGCGCCGATGACGAGCTTCGGCAGGACGATCAGGAGACCGGTGCCGGCGAGCGAGAACACGGCCGTCACGGCGATGCTCGCGTGAAGGATCTCCTTGGTGTCCTGCTCGACCGCCGCACGCGAGATCACCTTCGGCAGGAGCACCGTTGCGATCGTCATCGGGAGATACAGGAGGAGACGCCCGATGAACGACGCGCTTCCGTAGATCCCCGCATCGTGCGCCCCCAACGCGACCTTGGCGACGATGAGGTCGATCGTCGTCAGCGATGTCATTGCGAGCGTCCCGATCACGACCGGGACGAGGTAGTGGAGCACCTGACGGTCGGAGGGTCCGTGAGCGCGCTTCCCCCGTCCGGCTCGCCGCACCCAGCCGACGACCAGCGGCACCGGGACGAGGAGCGCAAAGAACGCCCCGACGAGCGTCGATCC
This sequence comes from Actinomycetes bacterium, assembly GCA_031425855.1. Taxonomy (GTDB): domain Bacteria; phylum Actinomycetota; class Thermoleophilia; order Gaiellales; family Gaiellaceae; genus Gaiellasilicea. The sequence continues at coordinate 20,314 of JANPKC010000342.1, forward strand.
CATCACCGCGCCGACGCCGGCACCGAAGGGAACCATGGCGACGAGCACGAGGATCCGGGCGGCGCTGCCGAGGATCATCGACGCCGACATCAAGCCGAACCGCTGCAGCCCTTGCGCAACGCCCCAGAGCGGCGGCGCGAGTAGGGCGGGCAGCGTGTACAAGGCCATCAGCAGGACCGGCGAGAGCTTCGTGACCCCGAGCGCGTCCCGGATCACCGGCGAGGCAAGCGTCACGATCGCGGTCACGGCGGACGCGACGAGGACGGACATGAGCATCGCTCGGCGCACGAAGGCGGCGACTCCCTCCGGACGTCCGCGCGAGGCTTCGTCGGCCACAAAGCGTGTGACCGCATACTGGACGCCCCCGAACGGCAGCGCGATCAGCCCGGAGACGGCGACGAGCGAGACCACGTCTCCGTAGAGCTCCGGGCCGAGCAGCCGACCGGAGAGCAGGTGGAAGATCGCGTTGCCGAGATTGGTCGCGCCGATGCCGATGAACACCAGGAGCCCGGCCCGCGTGCCGCGCACCGTCGCCACGATCTCTCCTGTCTCGGCCGGCCCATCCGCATCCGCTGCGCGGGCACTCGCCGGGACGTCAGCCACGGCGGCGAGTATAGAGAGTCGCTAGGTTCGCACCCGTGCAGACGGTATGCCCACTGTGCAGAGGCGAGCTAGAGGTCGCTGATGGGAGCCTCAGCTGCGTCCGGTGCGGCACGCTCTTCGAGGTCATCGAGGGCGTGCCCCTGCTCGTTCCGCCGGCTCTCTCGGAGCAGCACGAGCATCAGCGGGGCTACTTCGACGCCGAATTCTCCGCGTTCGGCGAGTACGAGGTCGACCCCTGGCGAGCGAGCTTCAACGAGCGCATCTTCAACGCCATCGGCCTCTCCCCCGACGTGGGGCCGTATCTCGATATCGGCGTCGGCGGCTCGGGCGCGACCGTGATCGAGGCCGCACGTGCGGGTGTCGATGCGATCGGATGCGACCTGTCCGTGGAGGGCGTGCTCCACGCCGCACGCTTTGCAGGCTCGGAGGGCGTCGCGGAGAGGAGCACGTTCGCCGTGTGCGCCGCCGAGCAGCTGCCGTTCGCCGACGCGAGCATCGGCAGCGCCAGTGCGGTCGCTCTCCTCGAGCACCTCGACGACGACGGCGAGGCGGTGGACGAGATCGCACGCGTGCTCCGCCCCGGCGGCCGCGTCTGGATCACGGTTCCGCACGCGTACCGCTACATTCCGCCGCCGCTCTGGCCGTTCTACCTCGTGCACGACCGGCGGATCGGGCACAAGCGCCACTACGACGAGACGCGGCTGCGCAGGCTCTTCGACGGGCGGGGCTTCCGCCATGTGGAGACGCAGTGGACAGGACATCCTGTGAAAGTCGCCCAGTACGCGCTCACACTCGCCGGCGAGCGGCTGAAGCGGGACGTCTCGCGAGCGTGGTGGTCGCTCGAGCGGGCCGACCTGCGAGCTCGGCGCCGCCCCCTGTGGGCGCTGCAGATCAGCGCCGTGTTCGAGAGGAGCTAGCCGCCTCGATCTCTCAGAGCCCTGCGGGTCGGCCGACGGGCCGCGCGGCGGTGATGTCGGCGTCGACGAGCATCCTGACGAGTTCGTCGAAGCCAACCGTCGGCGTCCAGCCGAGCCGGTCCCGCGCCTTGACAGAGTCGCCGACGAGGTTGTGCAGCTCCGCCTTCCCCCGCCGCAGCGACTCGTCCACCTCGACGTGCTCGCGCCAGTCGAGCCCGACGTGTGCGAACGCGCACTCGACCAGGTCCCGCACCGAGTGGGTGACGCCGGTCGCGATCACGTAGTCGTCCGGCTCGTCCTGCTGCAGCATCAGCCACATCGCGCGCACGTAGTCGCCCGCGTAGCCCCAGTCGCGCCGCGCGTCGAGGTCGCCGAGCTCGAGCGTGTCCTGGAGCCCCAGCGAGATCCGGGCGGCGCCGTTCGCGACCTTGCGCGGCAGGAAGTCGAGCGGCCGGCGCGGCGACTCGTGGTTGTAGAGGATCCCCGACGACGCGTGCAGGCCGTAGCGCCGCCGGTACGAGCGGACGATGAAGAACGAGTACGCCTTGGCGGCGCCGTAGGGCGTCACCGGCATGATCGGCGTCTCCTCGTTCTGCGGCGACTGGACCGGGTCGCCGAAGATCTCGCTCGAGGCCGCCTGGTAGACGCGCGCGTCAGGCGCGGTCAGGCGCACGGCCTCCAGGAGCGCGGTCGCTCCGACCGCGGCGAACTCGGCGGTCTCCACGGGCTGCTCCCAGGATCGCGGCACGAACGACGGCGCCGCGAGGTTGTAGACCTCGTGCGGCTGCGCCGTCTCGAGCGCACGGACGAGCGACTGCTTGTCGAGCAGATCGGCCTGGATCAGCTCGATCCGATCGCGGACCGGCTCGAGATTGGGATAGGGCTCCGAGGTCGCGCGGCGCACGATCCCGAAGACCTCGTACCCCTGCTCGAGCAGCAGCTCGGTCAGCAGCGACCCGTCCTGGCCGCCGATGCCCGTGATCAACGCGCGCTTCGCCGTCATCGCCGGACATTCTGCTCGTAGAGCCCGACGAGGGTGCCCGCAGCCGCCGCGACGCCGAGCTCGGCGGCCGCGCGCTCGCGGGCGGCGACGCCGAGCCGGCTCCGGAGCCCCCCGTCGCCGAGCAGCCGCTCCACGGCTTCGCGCAGACCGTCTGCCGGCACGACCAGGCCGGTCACGCCGTCCTCGACCGCGTCCACGAGCCCGCCGACCGGGGTCGCCACGACCGGCCGCCCGTAGGCCATCGCCTCGCGCGCGACGACGCCGTAGCCCTCGCGGCGCGACGGGACGCAGACGACGGCCGCGCGCTCGTAGTAGGGGCCGAGCTCGGAGCGCGGGACGAATCCGACCGCCTCGGGGACGTCGACCGGGCCGGCGCCGACGATCACGCGCGGCAGGCCCTCGGTCGCCTCCAGGAACTCGTGGATGCCCTTCTCCGGCGAGAGGCGGCCGACGAAGAGGACGTGCGGCGGCTCGTCGGGCTCGCCGACCGACTCCGGGATCTCCACGCCGCTCGGGACGACGCGCACCTCGCGCGCGCCCAGCTCGCGGGCCGCGGCGGCGAGGTACTCCGACGCAACGATCGCCAGCCGGGCGCGGCGCACGAGCCACCGGAACGCCCAGGGCGCGCGACGCGCCAGCTCCACGTCGGTCCCCCAGAGCTGGACGAGAAACGGCTTCCCCGTGGCGAGCGCCGCGAGCCCGGACGGGAGCCAGTGCGCGTGCACGAGGTCGGCGTCCCGCGCTGCCCGGCGCGCCGCCCGCGCGTAGGCGAGCAGGAACGCCGGCAGCAGGAGCGCGAGCCACGGTCGCCGCCGCAAGTTCCCCGCGATCCCGTGCCCGTAGGCGATCCCGAAGTGCCGGAAGGACGCGGGCGAGACGACCTCGACCTCGACGCCCTGCGCCCGCGCCGCCTCGACCGCGTCGCGGACGAAAAGGCCGGCCACGTCCCGCTCGTCGCGCGGGTACGAGGTCGCCAGGACGACGACCCTCACTGGAGGCGTCGTGCGAAGACGACGGGCGCCGCGAGCGCGAGCAGCGCGAACGCGAAGAAGTAGTAGAAGGACATCGTCAGGTAAAAGGCGTTCGCGGCGATCGTCCCGACGAGCGCCGCCGTCATCCCCCAGGCGAGCGGGCGAATCCGCGGCGAGCCCAGCGTGCGGCCGATCTCCCGCAGCCGGCCGAGCCGCCGGAACAGGTAGACGAGGAACGCGGCGAACAGCGCCGCCCCGACGAGCCCCGTCTCGACGAGCGTCGCGACGTAGAACGAGTGCGGCCCGAAGTTCGTCCGGCCGGTGACGAACTCGTAGTAGACCGAGAAGTTGTTCAGGCCGAGCCCGAAGAGCGGGTTCGACGAGAGCACGTCCGGGATGAACCCGTAGACGTCGAAGTGCGTCGAGGTGCCGTTGGCGGACGTGTCGACGCGGGAGCGCAGCACCTGCTCGAAGAACTCCCAGCGGGCCGCGAGCACGACCGCGAGCACCCCCGCGACGGCGCCGAGCGGCAGGAGCAGCTCCTTCGTCGCCAGCCGGTGCCGGTACGGCAGCGCGAGCACGGCGAGGCCCGCGCCGAGCCCGAGCAGCCCCGAGCGCGACAGCGTCGCCAGCTCGACCAGGAGCAGGAACGCGAGCACGAGCGCGAGCGGCAGCTTCAGCCGGTGGCCGCGCTCGAGCCGCAGGTAGATGGGAGCCAGCACGAGCAGCGGCACGACGAGCTCGATCCCGAGATGGTTCGGGTCGCCGGTGAGCGCGTTCGGCCGGAAGACGCTCGCGCCTTCGATCGCGCCGTAGATGTTGATCTGGCTGGCGCCACCGGTGATCGGCGAGAGCAGCGACTGGTCGAGGTTGATCCCGAGCACCTCGGCGGTGCCGAGCTGGACGATCCCGTAGACCGCGTTCGCGACGAAGCCGGCCATGAAGACGCCGAACGTCGTCCAGTAGAAGCGCTCGCTGCGCCGGGCGAGATACGCGAGCCCGACGACGAGGAAGAGGAAGTGGAGCAGGAACTTGAACATCCCCTTCGCCCACTGCCCCCGCGCCTGCTCGGTCTCGCGGCTGAAGAAGCCGACGCCGTAGACGGCGAGGCCCGCGAGGAAGCAGAGGCCGGCGGTCGCCGCGCCCCAGCCCAGCCGGCGGTCGCCGCTGCCGACGCGGCC
>JANPKC010000343.1:0-2874 GCA_031425855.1 Actinomycetes bacterium
CGTGGGCGAAATCGGCGTGGAGCGTCGCGCGGCCGCGGCGCAGGGTCAGCGTGCGCGCCACCTCGTCGTAGTCGACCTCGAGCTCGCGCGGCAGCTCGCGCCGCAGCCGGAGGAGGTCGGCGTAGAGCTGCTCGGGCTCGCGCCCAAAAGGAGACTTAGCGAGCTTCGAGAGCTCGAAGCTCTCGGCGTCCTGCGGGTCGGGCACCTCGCCGCTGAAGCCTGCGAAGTGCCGGAACTCGTTCCGCCGGCCGTCGCGGGTGGCGGCGGCGATCGCCGGGTCGATGTGGTCGGTGAAGAAGCGGAACGGCGCGGTCTCGCCGTACTCCTCGCCCTGGAAGAGCAGCGGCGTGAAGGTGCTGAAGAGGACGACGGCCGCCGCGACGCGTCGCTTCGAGCCCGGGAGCCGGTCGCCGACCGCGCGGTTGCCGACCTGGTCGTGGTTCTGTGCGGCGGCGACGATCCGCGCGCCCTGCGGGCGCTGCAGCTCGGCCGCGATCTGCGCCAGCGAGCCGTCGAACTCCGCGTAGTAGCCGTCCTGTTCGCCGGTCAGCGCGACATGGAGCGCGTGGTGGAGGCTGTCGAGCCACATCGCGTCGTGGCCCCAGTCGTCGAGCGGCCGGAAGTCGGGCGCCCCCATCTCGCTGATCACGAGCGCGTCGGGATTGGCCGCGCGGACTCGCTCCGCCAGCTCGGCGAGGACATGGGTGGGCGAGTCGTCGTACACCGAGTGGACGGCGTCGAGGCGCAGGCCGTCGATCCGGTAGTCGCGCACCCACAGCTCCGCGTTCTGGAGCGCCCACTCGCGCACGCCCTGCTCGGAATAGTCGAGCGCGTCGCCCCACGGCGTGTGGCCGAGCCGGTCGGTGAAGTACGGCCCGAACGCGCGCAGGGCCTCGTTCCCGGGGCCGACGTGGTTGTAGACGACGTCCAGGATCACGCCCAGACCCTCGCGGTGGGCCGCGTCGACGAGCCGCGCCAGCCCGGCAGGGCCGCCGTAGGCCGGGTGCGGCGCGAAGGTGTAGAGCCCGTCGTAGCCCCAGCCGCGCTCGCCCGGGAACGTCGCGACGGGCATCAGCTCGATCGCCGTCACGCCGAGCTCGCGGAGCGCCCGGAGGCGTGGGACGACCGCGTCGAACGTGCCCTCCGACGAGAAGGTGCCGACGTGGAGCTCGTAGAGGACGAGCTCGTCGAGGTCGAGCGCAGGTCCCGGCGCGATCTCGAACGCCCGTGTGTCGAGCACGCGGGACGGGCCGCGCACCCCGTCCGGCTGCCAGCGGGAGCAGGGGTCGGGCCAGGCCTCGCCGTCGACGAGGACGTGGTAGTCGTCGCCCGGGCCGAGCGCCGCCTCTCCCGCCCAGAAGCCGTCGCCGACGCGCTCCAGCGGCTGCCGGCCCACCGCGACGGTGCGTGCGCCGGCCGCCCAGACCCGGAATGCGGTGCGGCCGTCCGCCACGGGGACGGCGCCGAGAGTCGGATTGGTCGCGACGGTCACGGCGCGACGGTAGCCGACCTCCTTACCCGGCTGCCTCGGCCTTCCGCAGGCCGCGCAGCGACCAGAACGCGAAGAGGGAGACGAGCCCGGCCGCGATCGCGAAGGCCGAGAGGACGTGGATCTCGTCGCCGGCGAGCATGCTGCGCGTCGCCTCGAGCACGTAGGTGAGCGGGTTCAGCGTCGCGACCGCCTCGATCCACCCGGTGAGCAGCGGCAGCGGGACGTAGACGGGCGCGAAGAAGAGGATCAGGAAGACGGGCATCTGCATCACCGGTCCCGCCTGGATCGTGCGGAAGCGCATCGCGACGCCGCAGGCCCAGAGCAGGCCGGCCAGGTTGATCAGGAGCGCGAGCGCGTACATGCCGAAGACGTCGACCGCCCCGCCGAAGACGTTCATCCCCGCGACGAACGCGACCACGGTCAGCACCGCCGCCGTCACCACCCAGCGGACGAGCGCTGCGATCGCGTAGCCGAGCACGATCCCCGACCGGTTCGGCGCCGCGAGCAGCAGCCGCCGGGCGAAGCCGGACTCGAAGTCGCGGGCGATCCCGAAGCCGGTGAAGACGCCCCCGAAGGCGGCCGACTGGATCAGGACGAAGCAGAACTGGAACGCGGTGTAGCCCGGCTCGAAGTCGAACCCGGGCACGTTCGCGACCTGTGAGAGGCCGCCGGCGAACGCGGTGAAGAAGAAGAGGGGGAAGATCAGCGACGGGAAGAAGAGCGACGGGTTCGTGAAGACGATCTTCAGCGTCCGCCACGCGACCCCGCTCGCGACCGTCCATATCCTCACGTCCGCACCAGCCGCTGCTTGAGCGCGAGCGTCGCCACCGTCGTCGAGAGGATCCCGATCAGGACGGCGAGGCCGAAGCCGAGCGCGAGCGCCTCGCCGTTCCAGCCGCCGATGATCAGGCTCCGGACGCACTCGATCAGGTACGAGACCGGGTTCAGGGTCGCGACGACGCGGAACCACTCGACGCCGATCAGGTCCCGGGGCGTGTTCATCGAGGAGAGGAAGAGGAAGACGAAGAGCAGCGGGAAGAGACCCTGGATCGCCTCGCCCGAGCCGGTGCGGAGCGCAAGGAAGAGGCCGAGCGCGCCGAAGCTGACCGAGATCAGCGCCGAGAAGCCGAGCAGCACCAGGATCCCGAGCGCTCCGGCCGCGAAGTCGACGCCGACGATCAGGCCGACCGCGATGTAGAAGGCCGCCTGGACGAGGCCGAGCACGACGGCGCCCGCGAGCTGACCCGCGATCAGCGCCGGTCCCCGCATCGAAGTGAGCGAGAGCCGGTTCAGGAAGCCCGTCTGGATGTCCCTCGCGAGGTCGGTGCCTGCGTTCATCGTCGAGAAGAGCGCGCCCTGGATGAACGGGACCGCGAGCGCGA
>JANPKC010000344.1:0-2775 GCA_031425855.1 Actinomycetes bacterium
TGCTGACCCGAGAAAACTGGGTTGCTTCGATGCGGCTTACCATGGCCGCTGTTGGCGATTGGGCGTGTCTCTTCTTCGTCATCGTTGTGCTCCCTCTCTTTCGATTCCGTCGTAGATGCCGAGACCCGTCTCCGGGTCGAAGAAGTGCAGTGCGCGCGTGTCGACGGCGACGCGGACCGGCTCGCCGCGGCCGGCCTTCGAGCGGGCGCCGAAGCGGCCGACCATGATCGTGCGGCCGCCCTCCTCCTGCGCAGGGGTTCCCATCCCTTCGGTGCCGGCGTCCTTCTGGAGCTCGCGCACCTCGTCGGTGATCGCCGGGGTCGCGTCGATCGAGAAGTGGACCATCACCTCGGAGCCGAGCGCCTCGGTCAGCTCGACCTCGCCTTCGAGCGCCTGGTCGCTGGGGCTGTCCGGCTCGAGCTCCGCGTCCTCGAGGTCCTCGGGCCTGATCCCGAGGATGACGTCGCGCCCCTCGTAGCTCTTCAGGGCGGGGCGTGCCGAGAGCGTCTCCTCGCCGAGCGACACGGTCTGGCTGCCGGCGGAGGCGGCGAGGCCGGAGTCCGCCCGCACGAGCTTCGCCTCGACGAGGTTCATCGCCGGGCTGCCGATGAAGCCGCCGACGAAGAGGTTGACGGGCCGGTCGTACAGCTCCTGGGGCGCCGCGACCTGCTGCAGCTCGCCCTTGCGCATCACGGCGACGCGGTCGCCCATCGTCATCGCCTCGACCTGGTCGTGGGTGACGTAGATCGTCGTCGTGCCGAGATCGTCCTGCAGCTTCTTGATCTCTGCGCGCGTCTGCACCCGCAGCTTCGCGTCGAGGTTCGAGAGCGGCTCGTCCATCAGGAACGCGGCCGGCTCGCGCACGATCGCGCGGCCCATCGCGACGCGCTGGCGCTGGCCCCCGGAGAGCGCGCGCGGCTTGCGGTCGAGGTAGGGGTCGAGGCCGAGCAGGCGCGCTGCTTCGTTCACACGCCGGTCGATCTCCTTCTTGTCCATCTTCTTCAGCTTCAGGCTGAAGCCGATGTTGTCGTAGACGGAGAGGTGCGGGTAGAGCGCGTAGCTCTGGAAGACCATGGCGATGTCGCGGTCGCGCGATGGCACGTGGTTGACGACCGTGTCGCCGATCTTCAGCTGGCCCTCGGAGATCTCTTCGAGGCCGGCGACCATCCGCAGCGCGGTCGTCTTGCCGCAGCCGGAGGGGCCGACGAGGACGAGGAACTCCCCGTCCTCGATGCCCAGGTTCAGATCGTTGACCGCCCGAGTTCCGTCCGGGTAGATCTTCGACACTCCCTGGAATGTGACCCCCGCCACGCCGCGATCATAAACAGGTTGTAAATGCGGCGCGTTACGGTGCCGGGGTGCATGCGCACGGCGGAGAGAGGAAGGCGCTCGGGATCGCGCTCGCGCTCGTCGCGGGCTTCGCCGGCGTCGAGGCCGTCGTGGGCGTCGCGGCGGGCTCGCTCGCGCTGCTCGCCGACGCGGCGCACATGCTCTCCGACTCGCTCGCGCTCGGTCTGGCGCTCTTCGCGGCGTGGCTCGCCCAGCGTCCGGCGACCCCCGAGCGGAGCTTCGGCTGGCGCCGCGCCGAGGTGCTCGCGGCCCTCGCGAACGCCCTCGTCCTCGTCGTCCTCGGCGGCTGGATCGTCTGGGCCGCGATCGGGAGGCTCTCCGACCCTCCGGGCGTGACCGGCGGCTGGGTGCTGGCGGCAGGGGTCGCCGGTCTCGCCGTCAACCTCGCCGCGGCACGGGTCCTGCACGGCGCGGGCTCGGGCCTGAACGTCCGCGCGGCCATGCTGCACGTGCTCGCCGACCTCGCCTCGTCGGCCGGGGTCGTCGTCGCCGGCCTCGTCGTGCTCGCAACCGGCTGGGCCTACGCGGACCCGCTCGCCGGCCTGCTGATCGGCGTCCTCGTCGTGCTGAGCACGTTCGGCGTCCTCCGGGAGACGGTCGGCGTGCTGCTGGAAGGCACGCCCGCGGGGATGGATGCCCGCGAGGTGGGGGCGGCGATCGCCTCGACGCAGGGGGTGGTGGGCGTCCACGACCTCCACCTCTGGACGATCACGTCCGGCTTCGCGGCGCTGTCGGCGCACGTGCTCGTCTCCGCCGGAGCGGACTGCCATGCGATCCGCCGCGAGCTCGAGCTGCTGCTCCGCGACCGCTTCGAGCTGACCCACACGACGCTCCAGGTCGAGCACGCGCCCGGTCTGATCAAGCTCGCCCGATAGGGTCGGCGCGTGAAACTGGAAGGGAAGACCGCGATCGTCACCGGCGCCTCCAGCGGCATCGGCGCCGCGATCGCGCGGGCGCTGCGGGCCGAGGGCGCGCGCGTCGCGGGCGGGGCGCGTCGCGTCGACCAGGTCGACGCCGACGTCGCGCTCGAGCTCGACGTCACCGACCCGGCCTCCGCGGAGCGCTTCGTCGCAGCCGCGGTCGAGCAGCTCGGCGGCGTCGACGTGCTCGTCAACAACGCCGGCCTCGCGCTCGGGCGCGACCCCTTCGACGCGTCGACCGAGGCAGACGAGGAGGTCGTGCTCGAGACGAACGTGCACGGCCTGATCCGGATGACGCGGCTCGTGCTGCCGCACCTCCGGGATGGAGGCCACATCGTCAACATGGGCTCTGTCGCCGGAAAGGCCGCGTACCCGAACGGCTCGCTCTACGTCACCTCGAAGTTCGCCGTCCACGGGTTCACCCAGGCGCTGCGGGAGGACCTGCTCGGCCGTCCGATCCGGATCACGAACGTCGCGCCGGGGCTTGTCGAGACGGACTTCTCGA
>JANPKC010000345.1:0-6918 GCA_031425855.1 Actinomycetes bacterium
TGGCCGGGATCGCACTCGTCGCCGGCGTCCTCCCCCTGACCCACTTTGCGGCGTGAGGCGGGCGGCATGAAGCTGACGCTCGCGGGCGTGTCGCACCACAAGGCGCCGATCGAGCTGCGCGAGCGCGTCGCGCTCGATCTCGACGCCTGCCGCGCGCTGGCCGGACGGCTCGCGGGCGAGGCGGTCGTCCTTTCGACCTGCAACCGCACGGAGCTCTACCTCGTCCGGGAGGAGCACGTCGAGGAGCTCGCGGTCGAGACGCTCTCCGAGCTCGCAGGCGACCGCGCCGACGACCTGTCCGCCGCGCTCTACCGCCTCCGCGACGAGGCCGCCGCGCTGCACCTCTTCCGTGTCGCCGCCGGGCTCGACTCGCTCGTCCCCGGCGAGGGTGAGATCCTCGGACAGGTCCGGACGGCGTTCGAGGCGGGAACGACGGGGCCCTTCCTCGACAGGCTCTTCCGGCAGGCGCTCCACGCCGGCCGGCGGGTACGCCTCGAGACGGCGATCAGCGAGAGCCCCGCGTCGGTGCCGTCAGCCGCCGCAGCGCTCGCGCAGCAGGTCTTCGACGACCTCTCGGGGCGGCGGGTGCTCGTGCTCGGCGCGGGGAAGATGAGCGAGGCAACGGCGCGCAACCTGGCCTCGCGCGGAGCGGACGTCGGGGTCGTCGCGAACCGGACGCTCGCGCACGGCGAGGAGCTGGCGCAGCGGCTGGGCGCGCAGGCGGTCGAGCTCGACGCGATCGGCGGCGAGCTCGAGCACGCCGACGTCGTCGTCTCGGCGACGAGCGCCGCCGATCACGTGCTCACACGCGACGAGGTCGCCGCCGCGCTGCGCGCCCGCAAGGGACGGCCGCTGCTGCTCGTCGACCTCGCCGTGCCGCGCGACCTCGACCCTGCGATCAACGAGCTCGACGGCTGCTTTCTCTACGACGTCGACGATCTCGAGGCGGTCGTGTCCGAGACGATCTCTGGCCGCCGGTCCGAGGCCCAGCAGGCCGAGCGTCTCGTCGCCGAGGAGGCCGACCGCTTCCGCGAGTGGCACGCGTCGCTCGACGTCGTCCCGACGATCGCATCGCTGCGCGCGCTGGCGGAGGAGATCCGCGACAGCGAGCTGGCGAGAGCGGGCGGCCGGCTCTCCGAGAGCGAGCGGAAGCACGTCGAGTCGGTCACCTCCCAGATCCTCGCCAAGCTGCTGCACCTGCCCACGATCCGCATGAAAGAGGCGGCCGCGGCAGCCGATGGGGTGGTCTATGCTGACGTCGTGCGGCATCTGTTCGGGCTGGAAGAGGAGGAGCGGCGGCGTTGAACACTCGATTTCTGACCGGTCGGCCGCTACCGCTGCAGGTGCCGACCGCGTTCGTGCGGATCCGCCCGACCAGTGCGACGGGCAAGCGCGGCTGCGGCGAATCGCGAACGTTCTCAGCGGCATTCGGGTCGCGTCGAAGCTGTGCTCATCCGCGTCGGTTCCCGCGGCAGTAGGCTCGCGCTCACCCAGGCGGAGCAGGCGGCCGACAGGCTCCGTGCGCCCGGGATTGAGATCGCGCTGGTGCCGATCACGACCGCGGGTGACCGCGACCGGACGAAGCCGTTCGGCGAGATCGGGTCGCGCGGCGTCTTCGTCAAGGAGCTCGAGGAGGCGCTGCTCGGGGGCCGGATCGACGTCGCCGTCCACTCGGCCAAGGACATGACGTCGACCGACCCGGAGGGGCTCTCGGTGGGCGCCTACCCGCGCCGCGAGGACCCGCGCGACGCCCTCTGCGGGGCGAGTGAGCTTCGCCCCGGGATGCGCATCGGCACTGCGTCGGTGCGGCGGCGCGCCCAGCTGCTCGCGCTCGAGCCGACGCTCTCGATCGAGCCGCTCCGCGGCAACATCGACACGCGCCTGCGGAAGCGCGGCGAGCGGGGGCTCGACGCGATCGTTCTGGCCGCGTGCGGCCTCGACCGGCTCGGCCTCGGCGCGGAGATCGGCCTCCGGTTCGATCCGGCGCAGCTGCTGCCCGAGGCCGGGCAGGGCTCGTTGGCGCTGCAGGTGCGCACGGGGGAGGAGGCGCTCGTGGCGGCCGCCGACGACCCCGAGACGCGCAGGCGGGTCGAGGCCGAGCGCCGCTGCGTCGCCCTCGTCGGCGGCGGCTGCCTCGCCCCCGTCGCCGCCTTCCACGACGGCGTCTCCCTGACGGGCCTCGTCGCCGACGAGCAGGGTGCCTGGATCGAGCGCCGCACGGGCGACGATCCCGAGCTCGTCGCGCGCGAGCTGCTCGCGTTCGTCTCGTGAGGATCGTGGTCACCCGTCCCGCCGGCCAGGAGGAGGAGCTCGTGCGCGGTCTGGTCGCGCTCCGCCACGACGTCGTCCATTGCCCGCTGCTCGAGGTCGAGCCGCTCGGGGACGAGCCGGTCGACGTCTCCGGGTACGACTGGGTCGTCGTCACGAGCGTCAACGGCGCGCGCGAGCTGCGGCGCCGGATGGCCGGCACTCCGGAGCGCGTCGCTGCGATTGGCCGCGCGACCGCCGACGCGTTCGGCGGCGCGGATCTCGTGCCGAAGGTGTCCACCCAGGAGGGGCTGCTCGCGGAGCTGCCGCGGCCGGCCGGACGCGTCCTCTTCGCGGGGGCGGAAGGCGCGCGTCGCCTGCTCGTCGACGAGCTCGGCGCCGACTTCGCAGCGCTCTACCGGACGCGCGAGCTGACACCGGAGCGCGCACCGGAAGGCGACCTCGTCGTGCTCGCCTCGGCGTCCGCCGCGCGCGCGTTCGGCCGGCTCGGCGCAGACATTCCCGCGGTCAGCATCGGCCCGCTGACGACGCAGGCCGCGACCGAGGCTGGCGTCGAGGTGGTGCGCGAGGCGGAGACGCACGACGTCGCCGGCCTGCTCGCGGCGATAGGCTCCGCCGCGTGTTCGTCACCTTCCTGAGCGACTTCGGCCTCCAGGACGACTTCGTCGGCACCTGCCACGGCGTGATCAAGCGGATCGCGCCGGAAGCGCAGATCATCGACATCACGCACGGGATCCCGCCGCAGCAGATCCTCCAGGGGGCGCTCGTGCTCGCGAACACGATCCCGTACATGCCGGTCGGCAGCCATCTCGCGGTCGTCGACCCCGGAGTCGGCGGCGTCCGCCGTGCGCTGGCGCTCCGCGACCGGGAAGGCCGGTGCTTCGTCGGTCCCGACAACGGGCTGCTGATCCCCGCCGCCGATCGCGCCGGGATCGAGGTCGCGCACGAGCTCGCAAACCCCGACTACGCACTCGACTCGATCTCGAGGACGTTTCACGGCCGCGACCTGTTCGCACCTGCAGCGGCGCACCTCGCGGCGGGGGTGGAGATCGGCGAGCTCGGACCCCCCGTCGATCCCGACGCGCTCGTCCGGCTCGACCTGCCCCAGCCCGAGCTGCGGCCCGACCGGATCATCGCGACGATCCTCTACGTCGATGCGTTCGGGAACATCGCGCTCAACGTCACGCGCGAGCACGTCAACGAGGCGGGGATCGTGCCGGGCACGCAGGTCGAGCTCGACCTGGGCGGCGAGCGCGTCTACGCCGTCGCGGCCCGGACGTTCGCCGACGCGCGGCCGGGCGACATCATGCTCTACGAGGACAGCTACCGGAACATGTCGGTCGCGATCAGCGGCGGCAACGCGGCGGAGATGCTGCACGCGCGCGCCGGCCAGCCGATCAGGATCAACGTCGGCCGCCTCTAGGTTGCGGCGGCCGGCCCGGTCTGTAAGTCTCCGGCGCACAAGGACGTTCGTGGAGCGGTCATTCCGTCCCGGACGTCCTTCTTTCGCCTACGAGTGCGGAGGCCGGCGCTGGAGCCACGGCCGCGCCGCCTCGAGTTGCGAGGAGACCCGGAAGAGCAGCGCCTCGCCGAGCGGCGGCCCGACGAGCTGGACGCCGATCGGCAGTCCCTCGTTGCTCCAGTCGAGCGGCAGCGACACGGCCGGCTGCCCGGTGACGTTGAACGCGGCCGTGAAGGGCGTGAACCGGGCGGCTCGGTCGAACTGCTCGCGTGGGCTCTCCGGCTCGGTGTCCCAGCCGAGCGGAGCCGGCGGCATCGCCAGCGTCGGCGTCAACAGCAGGTCGTAGTCGGCCCAGAGCGCGACGATCCTCCGCGCGCGCAGCTGCAGCCGGCCGATCGCGCCGGCGTAGGCGGGGCTCGTCGTCGCCACGGCGCCCTCGAGGTACCACTGGTTCAGGGCGGAGAGCTCCGAGGGGTCGGCGATCGGGTAGAGCGCCGGGATCGCCTGCCAGACGGGAAGGAAGTCCTCCATCAGCTCCTCGCCGCCCCAGTCCGGCGCGGCCTCGGCGACCTCGTGGCCGAGCGATGCGAGCAGCTCGGCCGCCGCGTGCGTGGCTGCCACGCAGGCCGGATCGACGTCCGTGTCGATCGGAGCGGCCGTCGTCACGGCGATCCGGAGCCGGCCGGGGTCCGCGCCGACCTCGTCGACGTACGGCCGCTCGGGCGGCGCCGCCGGGAACGGGTCGCCCCACTCGTAGCCGGAGACGACGTCGAGGTAGGCGGCGGCGTCTCGCACCGTCCGGGCGAGCGGGCCGGCGGTCCCGAGCCCGATCCCGGGCACGAACGGCGCGTTCGAGACCCGGCCGCGCGAGGCCTTGATCCCGAAGAGGCCGCAGCACGAGGCGGGGATCCGGATCGAGCCGCCGCCGTCGGAGCCCTGCGCCATCCCGACGAGACCGGCGGCCACCGCGGCTGCGGCGCCTCCGCTCGAGCCGCCGGCGTTCCGGCCGAGATCCCAGGGCGTCCGGCACGGGCCGTTCAGCGGCGAGTCGGTGAACGCCGTGGTGCCGAACTCGGGCGTGTTCGTCTTGCCGAGCACCACGAACCCGGCCGCCCGGGCCTTCGCCACGTGCGCGAGGTCGAAGTCGGGCACGTTGTGCTCGAAGGCCTTGCAGGAGAACGTGGTGCGGATCCCCGCGGTCGTGTCGAGATCCTTGAGCGCGATCGGCACGCCGTGGAACGGGGTCTCCGCGGGCGCGTCCGCCTTTGTCCGCGCGTCGGCGAGCGCCTCCTCGCCGCAGACCGTGACGAAGGCGCCGAGCTCGGGATCCAGCCGCTCGATCCGCTCCAGGTAGAGCTCGACGAGCTCGACCGGCGAGACCTGGCGCTCCCGGACGAGGCGAGCCTGCTCGGTCGCCGGGAGGAAGGCGAGCTCCATCCCGGCGACCGTAGCAGCGGATCAGATCCAGTCGAACGTGTCCTGGAGGAACGGGACGAGGAAATAGAGGAGGAACATCGCCGAGGCGAGCCACATGAACGGGTGCACGTCCTTCGCGCGCCCCTGGGCCGTGCGGGCGATCGTGAAGGCGAGGAAGCCCATCCCGATCCCGTCCGTGATCGAGAAGCTGAAGGGCATGATGATGATCGTCAGCGCTGCGCCGAGCCCGATCGCGAGATCGGTGAAGTCGATCCCGGCGAGCTTGCGTCCGTCCTGCCGCCCTTCGGCGTCCTCCTCCGCCTCGGTCAGCGCGGTCATCATCAGGAAGCCGACCAGGATCAGCGCCGGCGCCGTCGCCTGCGGCGGCACCATCCCGATGATCGGCGCGATGAACATGAACGGGAAGAAGAGCGCTCCGGCCACCACCGCGACCCAGCCGGTGCGCCCGCCGACGCTCACCCCCGATGCGGACTCGATGTAGGTCGTGGCGGACGACGTCGACGCGGCACCGCCTGCGACGGCGGCGAGCGAGTCGACGAGGAGCGGCTTGCGGATGTCCTGCATCCGGCCGTTCTCGTCGAGGTATCCGGCCGGCTTGCCGACGCCGACGAGGGTGCCCATCGTGTCGAAGAAGTCGGCGAGGAAGAGCGAGAACGCCCAGACGATCGCCGAGATCAGGGCGAGCTCGGTGAACGCGTCGAAGTTGAAGTTGCCGAGCAGGGAGAGGTCGGGGGTCTCGTAGACGTCGCCCGGCCAGCTCGCCCCTGCCGTGAAGCCGGCGCCGTTGTCGTCGGCCTCGTTGATGATTGTCGCCAGGATCGTCGTCGCGATGATCCCGATCAGGAGGTCGCCGCGAACGCCCCGTGCCCGTAGGGCGATCGTCAAGATCAGGCCGAAGAACGTGACGCCGATCGGCCAGGTCGTCAGGCGGGCGAGGTCGACGACGGTGCCCTCGCCGCGGACGACGATCCCCGAGCTCGTCAGGCCGATGAATGCGATGAAGAGCCCGATCCCGATCGCGATCGCCTTCTTCAGGTCGAGCGGGATCGCGTCCATGATCCGCTCGCGCATGCCGGTCAGGACGAGGATCGTGACCGCGATCCCCTCGACCACGACGAGCCCCATGGCCGCCGGGAACGAGAGTCCCTCGCCCGCGACGAGGCTGAACGCGACGACCGCGTTGAGCCCGAGGCCCGGCGCGATCGCGTAGGCCTTGTTCGTGTAGAGGCCCATGATGATCGTCATCACGCCTGCGACGAGGCAGGTGGCGGCGAGCACCTGGTTGAAGGGCAGGCCGATCTCCGAGAGCCCGTCGATCCCGGCGAAGCTGAGGATCTGGGGGTTCACGAAGATGATGTAGGACATGACGACGAAGGTCGTCACGCCGGCCATCGTGTCGCGGCCGAGCGTGGTGCCGTTCTGCGCGAAGCGGAAGTACCGCTCCAGGAAGCTGGCGCCGCCCCGGTCGAGGGGTGCCGCAGTGTCTGACATGACCGTCTCCTTGCGCTCGCGTTTGACCCTGCGAGGGTGACTTTGAGCGGCCAGGCGGACGGAGCGCCCGCTCTGCTGGATAAAAGCTAGACGGGCCGGAAGTGGAGGCGCCGCTCGAGCGGCAGCTCGCGGAAGAGGCGCCGCGTCTTCTCGCTCAGGTCGCTCGAATAGGCCCAGCCGACGTACTGGCAGCGCGGGCAGCTGCCCGCTTACGCATGTCGCCGCGGGCCGGGCGTGAACGCCCGGGAAAGGCCGCAGCG
>JANPKC010000346.1:0-2233 GCA_031425855.1 Actinomycetes bacterium
GGCCGCGTCGCGGCAGTCGAGGTGATGGTGACGAACTCCCGCATCGCCGACCTGATCCGCGAGCAGCGCACCGAGGAGATCGCCGACGCGGTCGCCGAGGGTGGCTTCTTCGACATGCAGACCTTCGAGCAGGCGCTGATCGAGCTCGTCCTGGCCGGAAAGGTCGAGCGCGAGATCGCCGGCAACGCGGCCTCGAACGTGCACGACTTCGAGGTCGCGCTCGACCAGGCGCTGAAGCGCCAGACGGTCGAGGTCGCGCAGGTGCAGGCGACCGCCGAGGTCGTCGAGGCGGAGGACGAGGTGCCCGCGCTCCGCGTCGTCCGCCACGCGGAGATCTGATGCGCCGGCTCGCCGCGGCAGTCCTGCTCGTCCTCGCGCTGGGCGCGGGGAGCGCGTCCGCCGACACGTTCGCCGTCGTCCCCGAGGATGCGGCGCAGCTGGTGGCGGGGACAGTCGCGCTGCCGAGCGCGGAGGTGCCGAACCAGGCCGGCTCGATCCTGCTTCCGCCGGGCGTCTGGGAGGCGGCCTTCCTGCCGGCCCGCGAGCTCTCCTACGAGGAGCTGCAGGGGCTCTGGGTGCGCGCCGGCGCCGCCTACGGGATCCCCTGGCAGGTGCTTGCCGCGATCAACAAGATCGAGACCAACTTCGGCCGCAACATGGGCCCGAGCTCCGCCGGCGCCGTCGGCTGGATGCAGTTCATGCCCGACACCTGGCTGCGGTGGGGGATGGACGGAAACGCCGACGGGCTCGCCGACCCGTGGAACCCGGAGGACGCGATCCACGCGGCCGCGCGCTACCTCGCCGCCGCGAACGGGCGCACCGACATCCCCCGTGCGATCTTCGCCTACAACCATGCCCAGTGGTACGTCGACGACGTGCTCCAGCTGGCCGCGATGTTCGGGGGCGACCTGGCCGGCGCCGACGCCGTCTTCTCGCTCGACCGGATGGCGGTCGCGCTCGAGGAGGCGGAGGTGCAGGTGGCCGGGATCGCCGAGCAGCTGGCGGCCGCCGAGGCGGCACAGGCCCAGGCGGCCGCGAACGCCGGCGGCCTCGCCGGAGTCGCCGACGATCTCGACCAGCTGATCTCGGACCGGGCGGCCGCGGAGAAGGACGCGTTCCAGGCGGGGCAGGAGCTGGCCGCCGCCACGACCGAGGTCGATCGTCTGCGCGCAGAGCTCGACCAGGCGAGGGCGGCGCTCGACGCCGCGCGGAGCGGCGCCCGGTCGGCGTCGTTCGCGCCCGCCGCTGCAGGCCTGCTGCGGATGCCGACGAGGGCCGACGGCTATGTCTTCCCGGTCGGAGGGAGCCCGAGCGCGATCTCGGTCGCCCGGACGCACCACGACTATCCCGCCGCGGACATCGCCGCGCCCATGGGTGCGCCCCTCTACGGCCTCGCGGACGGGATCGTGCTCTCGCTCGCCGACGACGGCCGCTGCGGAACCGGTTTCGTCCTCCGGACGCTCGACGGGCTCGAGTGGGTCTACTGCCACCTCTCCTACCGCGACCCGGGGCTCGAGCAGGGCTCGCTCGTGAGCGCCGGCCAGTGGGTGGGGCTCGTCGGCTCGACCGGCAACTCGACGGGGCCGCACCTCCATCTCGGGCTCCGCCCGGCGCGCTATCCGCAGGAGATGCCGTGGTTCCAGGAGTTCGCCGGGATCGCCTACACCTGGCAGGACGGGCCCGCCGAGCCGAGCGCGCGAACGACGCCCGTGTTCGCGCTCGTCCCGCCCGACGAGCCCGCAGAGGACGTCGTCGAATTCACACTCTCGGGGGGTTGAGTTCGTGCGCCCTTCTGCCGAAAGGAACGGTATGACTGCGGGAGTCTTCGGCCGTTTGCCGCGCGTTGGCGTGATCATCTGTGCGATTGCGCTCGTGACGGGCACGCTCGCCTTCGCGGCGAGCTCGACGCTTTCGACTCCCGCCGCTGCCCCGGCGGTGACCCCCACCGCTGCCGAGCGTGAGCCGCTCGTCGTCCCCGACGTGCGCAAGCAGGCCTACGTCTTCGCGAAGGGCTCGCTCGAGCAGGGCGGCTTCGCCTGGCGCGTCGAGGGCTCCGTGCCCGGATTCGCCGCCAACGTCGTCGCCTCTCAGTCGCCCGCTCCGGGCGCGCGCGTGATCGCCGACGGCGCCCCGATCGTCGTCCTCCACCTCAGCAGGAACGGCGCCTACGCCCAGGAGGGCGTCCCCGAGAGCGCCTCCCCGTACGCCGGCAGGCCGGCACGGCTCGTCGGCT
>JANPKC010000347.1:0-7339 GCA_031425855.1 Actinomycetes bacterium
GTGTCGTCGGCGAAGAGCTCGTCGCGCATCAGCTCGTCCCAGAGCGACTCGTAACGGGCGATGAGCTCCCCGGCCGTCTCCTCGGGGTCGAGCTCGCCCTCGCGCCCGAGCTCGGCCTCGACGTCGGCGAGCTCGCCGGCCACGTTCTCCTCGGCGATCAGCAGGTCGTGGCGTCGCTGCCCGTCGGAAAGGCGCGGGTGCATCTCGCCGGTCTCCGCGTCGACGAGGTAGGCGGCGAGTGCGCCGGCGTCGCGGCGGAAGAGGGTGTTCGAGAGCGAGCAGTCGCCCCAGAAGAAGCCTCCGAGGTGGAGGCGGACGAGCAGCTCGGCACCCGCGTCTAGTAGCCGCCGGCGCAGGTCGGGGACGCTGCCGCGGGCGAAGAGCGTGCGGAAGGGCAGCGAGTAGTCGAGGTGGCGCGTGATCAGGACGGCGTCGAGGTCGCCGCCCCGCTCGGAGACGACCCCGACCGCGTCGACGACGGGCATCTCCTCCGCCGCGAGCGCACGCAGCAGGCGGTACTCGCGCCGGGCGAGGTCGACGGGCAGCTCCTTGAGCGCGTAGAGCTTCGGCCCGAGCGTCCCCTCGTACTCGACGAAGCGAACGACGTGGCGGTGGATGCCCCGCACGACCTCGACCAGCCGCTCGTGCCGCCACTCCTCCAGCGGCTCGTCCCAGGGCAGGTCGAGGAAGTCCGGATGCCCGGTGCGTGCGATCAGCTGGAGGTGAGCCGGCACCTCAGCCGCCCCGCAGCTCGTGGTCGAGTGTCAGGAACATCGCGTGCGACCAGAGGAGCGGTGAGGGCGGCGGTCCCCACTTCGCCACCCACGGGTCGAACTCGCCGGGGTGGAGGAGGTGATCCTGCGACTGCTCGGGCAGGCCGCCATCGGGGGCCGCGTGCGCCGCGATCCACTCGAGCCGCTCCTCACCGCGATCGGGCTCGGCCAGGCCGAGCAGCGCCGTCAGCAGCAGCCATTCGCCGCCGCCGTAGTAGACGTCGTCGAGGTGGCGGTGGACGCCGCCGCCGGGGCTGACGAGGGGCGTCACGTCGACCCGCTCGAAGCCGAGGAAGGGGAGAACGAGCAGGCTGGCATCGAGTCGGTCCTCGGCGCGCGAGAGGTCGAGGTCGTCGCCCAGCCCGGCTGCGATGCACGCGAGGGTGGCGGCGTGCACTCCCTCGCGCTCCTCCCACCAGTCGACGCACGGCTCCTCACGCACGCGCTCGAGGTGGGCAGCGGTCGCCGCCGCCGCCTCGCTCCAGCGGCCGCCGCCGCCGTGGCGGGCGCAGTGCTCGCGGACCGCCCAGAGCCAGAGGCCCCAGCCGTCGTGCTGGCGGTGCGGCCACTCGGTCGTGTCGCGGGCGCCGTCGAGGGTGTAGCGGGCCTCGAAGCCGAGCCCGGCCCCGACGATCCGCGCGACCCAGCCGAAGAACGCCTCCGCGCTCTCGACCTCGCCGACCCTGCTCATCGCGTCGGCGATGAAGGAGCCGTCGCGGAGCCACGAGAACCCGTAGGGCGGGAACGTCGGGCACGCCACGTAGGCGCCGCTCGGCGACTGGCCGGCACGGATCGTGTCGACGGCGGCGCGCCGGAGGTCAGGGAGACTCGATACGGGCACCGATGAAGGATGCCGGTGGGCGCTCGAGCGTGTTGCCCTCCACCGTCGCGATCGCGCCGTAGTGCGCGACGAGCCCGAGGCCCGAGCGGGTCGGGTTGCCCGACGGGTCCGCACGCATGCCGGTGACGCGGTTGTCCTCGATCGAGCAGTGCGAGTAGTCGCCGCAGAAGATCCCGACGCCGAGCGCGTCCTCGACGAGGTTGTCCTCGACGTGGCCCATCGACATCTCGGTCACCGCGATGCCGCGCAGCTCGGTCGACCGGACGAGGTTGTCGCGCACCATCACGTTCGCCATGTGCGAGACGATGCCCTCGCTGCCGCCGACGACGAGGCAGTCCTCGACGATGCTCGCGGGCAGACGGGACGCGAACGAGATGTCGATCCCCTGGGTCGCGGCGCCGGGCAGCGAGCGGATCTCGCAGTCGTGGATGTCGAGCTCGCTCTGGCGCGCGTTGATCCCGTCGAGCGCGGCTCCCTCGACGACGACGCCGTCCAGCTCGACGCTCTCGGCGTCACGCACCTCGATCCCGTACTCGCCGCCCTGGACGGTCAGGTCGCGGAGGGTGACGTCGTCGGCAGTGACGACGATGCCGCCGCGGACGATCGTTCCCGGGTCGCCGACCAGGGTCTGCGCGTGGTCGAGCACGAGCGGGCCCTGATGGACGCCCGCGGCGAGCCGCACCGTCGGCGGCTCGACCCCCCACGCGACGCCGAGGACGGCTGCCAACGCGACGGGAGCCGCCGCCGAGAGCCCGAGACCGGCCCGGCCGAGCTCGCCACCGTCCTCCGGCCACGTCAGCCGCAGCAGCGGGAGCCCCGCGTGCGCGAGCACCTGCGCGAGCAGCCATGACGTCGCGAAGAGAGCGAGTGCTGGCCGCAGCGGCGCCCCGAGCTCGAGCAGCCGGGCGGCGCCCATCGTCGCGGCCAGCTCGGCGAGCCCCAGCGGCAGCGCCGCCCAGCCCGGCTGGTAGGGCAGCAGCTGGTGGTAGACGAGCGCATCGAGCGCGAGCCCGATCGCGAGCATCAGGCCGGCGAGCTCGAGCGGCCACCACTTGTGCAGCAGCGGCGAGAGCAATGCGGCCGCGAGGACGGGCAGCAGCGCCGCCGCCAACCGCGTCTCGATCCGGCCTCTCAGCGTGTAGGACACGACACCACCCTGCGGCAGAAGCGGCGAGCCGCGACCTTCATCCCGACGAGCGTGTCGGCTGCCGGGAACGCCCACTGGCCAGGCACGCCCGCGAGCGCCAGGGTCCGCGTCCCGTCGGTCAGGCCGGGCACGGTCGAGTCGTCGGCGAGCACGATCCAGCGGCCCTCGGTCTCGAGCCCGTGCTCCTCGGCAAGCCGCGCCAGCAGCGGGTCGTCGCGGAAGCCCGAGCGGAAGCCCGTCGCGCAGATCACCTGCTCGGTGCCGTTCACCGCCGCCTCGACGCGAAAGCGTCCCTCGCGCGCAGCGGCCTCGATCGGCGCGTCCCACGCCCGGCCCGGCGGGTACGACGGCTCGGCGTAGCCGCTCAGCAGCTCGGCCCGACGCGCACGCGAGGCGGCGTAGAAGCCCGCGAGGCCGCGCTTGGTGAAGAGCGGCCGGGCGACGTTGAGCGGCCGGCGCGCCGGCTCCCGGCGCCGAACCGACACGACCTCCGAGCCCGCCGCGAGCGCGTTCAGCCACTCCGTCGCCGCCGCCATGCCGGCGCCGACGACGACGACGCGCGAGGCATAGTCGTGCGGCTCGTAGGCGTGGGTGACGCGCGGGTCGCCCGCCAGCTCCTCCGGGAACGCCAGGCCGGGGTGGCCCGTCGCAACGAGGACATGGCGGAAGACGCCTTGGCCGCCGACGGAGAAGCCGCCCTCCACGGCGGCGACCCGGTCGATCCGGTCGAGCACGATGCTCTCGTCCCAGCGGCTGCGCTCGCGCAGCGCGGCGACGTGGTCGAGGAACTCCTCCACGGTCGGCCGGTAGCGGTTGCAGACGCTGAGCACGAGCGGTGCAAGGTCGCGCCGGCGCGCCGCCTCGCGCGCCGCGAGCCCCGGGAACGAGGTGGGGGCGCAGTGGCCGTCGCTCTCGGAGCGCATCACGCGCTGGCGGATCGCGGCCGCGCGCGGGCGCCACGCTCCGGCCGGGTCGTCGCCGTCGCCGAAGACCGCGATCTCGCCCGGCTCGAGGCCGGCGTGCCGCAGGGTGGCGTAGGCGACGAAGCCGCCGAGCCCGGAGCCGACGATCGCGACCCGCGGTGACATCGCGGCTATTTGACGGAGCCGGCGAGCAGGCCCTGGACGAAGTACCGCTGGAACATCGCGAACACCGTCAGCGGGATGATCGCGGAGAAGAACGAGGCCGGCGCGAGCACGTCGAGGTTCGAGCCGAACTGGCGCAGCTGCGAGGCGATCGCCGGCGCGATCGGCTGGTTGGACTGCGCGAGCACGAGCCCGACGAGCAGGTCGTTCCAGACGAACAGCACCTGGAAGATCGCGAGCGAGGCGATCGCGGGGAGCCCGAGCGGGAGCACGACCTTGAAGAAGAGCCGCCACTCCGAGGCGCCGTCGATCCGCGCCGCCTCCATCAGGTCCCTGGGTATGCCGACGAAGAAGTTGCGCAGCAGGAAGATCCCGAGCGGCAGCGCGAAGGCCGAGTGGAAGAGGATCAGGCCCGGGACGGTGTCGAAGAGGTTGAGGTTGTTGTAGAGGCGGAAGATCGGGATCAGCGCCATCTGGATCGGCACGAGCAGGAGGCCGACGACCGTCAGGAAGAGCCAGTCGCGGCCCGGGAACTCGATCCAGGCGAGCGCGTAGGCGGCGAGGGAGGCGACCAGGATCGGGAGGATCGTGGCACCGATCGTGACCTGGGCCGTGACCCAGAGGGCGTGCGTGATCCCCTCGTTGTCGAACATCTTCGAGTAGTTGTCGAACGTCCACGTGCTGGGCTTGGCGAAGAAGTTCCACCAGCCGCCCTGCGCCTGGTCGGACGGGGTGAGTAGCGATGTGACGAAGAGGCCGGCGGTCGGGATCAGCCAGAAGACGCCGATCAGCACGAGGATCAGGTGGATTGGCAGCTTGCCGAGGAAGCGGATGATCCTGGCGGAGGCCCGCGTGTCGGGGTCGACCGGAGTCTCGACGGTCGTGTCGGCGGCTGCCATCAGGCCGTCTCCGCGCGGAAGCGCCGGATGTTGACGATCAGGAACGGGACGAAGAGGAGCAGGATGAAGGTCGCGATCGCGGCGCCGAAGCCGAAGCGATTCTGGCCGCTGAAGGAGACCTGCCACATCTCGTAGGCGAGCGTGGAGGCGTCGTCCTGGCTCGAGCCGGGGGCGATCGCGAGGATCAGGTCGAAGATCTTGAGCACGCCGATGATCTGCGTCACGAAGACGACGGTCAGGACCGGGGCGAGGAGCGGGATCGTGATCCGCTTGAAGACCTGCCACTCGCTGGCGCCGTCGGTGCGGGCCGCCTCGAGCGTGTCGCGCGGGATCGAGGCGAGGCCGGCGCCGATCAGCACCATCGCGAAGCCGGCGTTGACCCAGACGAAGGCGAACATGATCGCGGGCGTGATCAGCTTGTCGCCCAGCCAGTTGACGCCCTTGAAGGGCTCGGCGAAGGTCGAACGGGCGACCGCGACCCTGTACTCGCCGTCGGCGACGTTTTCGAAGCGGAAGCTCCCGTCCGGCTCAGCCTTCGTGCTGTCGACCTTCTTCCCGTCGGCGTCGCGCAGCTCGACGGTGGCGCCCGGCAGCCCGACCTCCTCCGACTCGACCTCGCCTGCCGTGCCGCCTCCCGGCTTGAAGTCCCGCCAGACGACGCCCGTGATCCCGCCCTGGAGCGGCTCAGGCGTGACGGCGTCGACGGCGTCCGCCGGGAGCTCGGGCGAGCGGATCGCGGTCAGCCCGAGCAGCGCGACGTCGCCGGGGCGGACGCCCTGCTTGAGCTCGAACCCTCGCGCCGCGGAGCCTTCGAGGTCGTCCGTCGACGGTGAGGCTCTCGAGAGGATCCCCTCCTCGCCGAACTGCCCCTTCACCGCCGCGATGCCCGCGTTGATCGCGCCGCGGTCGGGGTCCTGCTGGTACATGATCCGCCAGAGCACGCCGACCGCGAAGAGGGAGACGGCGAGCGGCATGAAGACGGCGATCTTGAAGGCGACCGACCAGCGGACGCGCTCGGTCAGCACCGCGAAGATCAGGCCGACCGCCGTCACCGTCGCGGGGACGATCAGGACCCAGAGCGCGTTGTTCTTGAGCGCGGTCTGGAGCTGGTCGTCGCTGAAGATCGCCTTGTAGTGGTCGATCCCGACGAACTCGTCGCCGCGGTCGGAGAAGAGGCTCCGCCACATCGTCGCGAGCATCGGGTAGACGACCCAGACGCCGAGCAGCAGGAGCGCGGGGCCGAGGAAGCTGAGCGGCAGCAGCGACCGCCGGAACAGGCTGGCGCGAGGCGGAGCGGGTGGAGCCTCCCCTGCGGGAGACTCCACCGTGACGCCCGTGCTGCTCACGTCGCCGGCTCCGTCCGGCCTATGACTTGAACGCCGACGCGGCCGCCGTCTCGAGCTTCTGCGTGATCCCGTCGATGTCGTCGGGGCTCTTGAGGAAGTCCTGCAGCAGCGTGAAGAGCGCGTCGCTGCCGAATGCGCCCGGCATCAGGTCGGACATGTCGAAGCGGAAGACCTCCGCGTTCGCCAACTCCTCCGCCGTCTTCTTCGTGAACGCGTCCGGGTAGACCTCCGTGTCGACGTTCTTGTTCGGCGAGGAGAAGCCGCCCTTCGCCGCCCAGATCTCCGCGGCCTCGGGCGTCGCGAGGTACTCGATCAGGGCCCGCGAGGCGGGGTTGTCCTTGAACATGACCATCACGTCGCCGCCGCCGACCACGACCGGGCCGGAGTCGCCGATCGGCGGGAAGGCGTAGACGTTGAAGTCGGTCTCCGGCTGGGCCTTCGTCTCGGCCGAGACGACGCCGCCGACGAAGTCGCCCTCGAGCACCTGGGCCGCCTTCGGCGGGTCGGCGAACACCTGCGTGACCGACGTCGGGAAGTCCGTCTGGAGCGCGCTGGAGGTGCCGCCGGCGACGTTGTCGCTCTTCAGCACCTTGCCCATCTCGGTCAGCGCCTCCTTGACCGACTCGTCCGTCCACGGGATCTCGTGCTTCGTCAGCTGGTCGTACTTCTCCGGGCCCGCGGTGCGGAGATAGATGTTCTCGAACAGGTCGGTGAGCGTCCAGCCGTCGGCGCCGCCGATCGAGTAGGGCGTGACGCCGGAGGCCTTGAGCGTGTCGCCGGCCTCGATGAACGCGTCCCAGTCGGCCGGAGGCTCGACGCCTGCGTCCTCGAAGGCGGCGACGTTGTACCAGACCGTCGACTTGTTGGCGCCCTTGAAGAAGAGTCCGTACAGCTTGCCGTCGACCGTGCCGAGGTCGAGCCAGGACTGCGAGTACCCCTCCTTGATCTTGTCGGTGGCGAAGTCGATCGGCTTCAGCGCTCCGCGCTGGGCGAAGTCGGTCATGAAGCCCGGCTGCGGCAGGGCTGCGATGTCGGGCGGGTTGCCGCCCTCGACCGCGGTCGAGAGCACCGTCGCCGGCTCCTTCGCGGACTTGTAGCTGACCGTGACGTCCGGGTTGGCCTCGGTGAAGCCGTCGAGCACGGCCTGGAACGCCTCGCCCTCCGCGCCGGTCCACACAGCGAGGACGCTGATGTTCCCAGAGACGTTGCCGCCCCCTTCCGCCTCGGTCGTCGTGCCGTCGCCGCTCG
>JANPKC010000348.1:0-4781 GCA_031425855.1 Actinomycetes bacterium
ATCGCCGGCATCGCGCTTCTCGTCGTGGTGGTTGCCGGGATCGTGCCTTGGGTCGTCGGGGTCGACGCGGACTGCGACGACCGCGGGCCGCACTCGTTCTTCCTGCTCGCGTGGCCGGCGGCCGCGTTCCTGGGCGTGACCGGCGCTGTGATTGTCGGCACTTCGCGGGCTGTCATTGGCCGTGGACGCAGGCTTGCCGGTGTCGCTCTCGGACTCGCTGTCCCCGTGAGCGCGCTCGTCTGGTTCGTGGTTGTCGTCGCCGACGGCATTCGGGAGTGCGGCTTCTGACGATCAGCGAATCGCGATGCTCTCGACGGCGCCGCTGACGGTCAGGCCCGGCTGCGGGGCGCCGGCCACGCGTCGACTCGACCGCCCGCCGAGACGACCCCGAGCCCGTGCCGCGGGGTCGGCAGGCGGCGCCAGCGCTTCGTCCGCAGCTCGTAGGCATGGACGTAGACGGACGCGATCGTCCCCGCTGGTGCCCTCATGGGGTTGCGGTGCGACCGGCAGATCGGGAAGCCGCCGCCAGGTGTTCCGGATGGTCGAGTAAGCGTCGACCCGGGGCGAGTTGCCGCCGCCGGCCGTCAAGCCGCCGACGACGACGATCTCGCCGCGCGCGACTCCTGCAGCCACCTCGGTGCGAGGCTCGGGGAGGGGCGCATGCGTCTGCCAGGCGGCCGGAGCCGCGGCCGCAAGCGGCACCGCCCAGACCAGCCAGGTGGGGAGCGATCGTCGCAGAATCGTCGCAAAGGACATCTTTCGGCCCCGGAATCGCGTTGCTAGCGTCGCACGCATGACAGCCGCACTGCTGCTCGCCGAGCCGGAGCCCGCGATCCGCGGCTATCTCGAGCGGCAACTCCAGAGCGACGGGTTCCACGTGCTCCAGGCGGCGTTCGGCGGGGAAGCGCTGGCGCTGGCCGAGCGGACGCGGCCCGACCTCGTCCTCTGCTCCGAGCTCGAGCTTTGCGCGCGCCTGCGCGAGGGCGAGCCCGGGCGGACGTGGAACCGCGACGTGCCGGTGATCGTGCTCGGCCCTGCCGGAGCGGACGCGGTCGACCGGGTGCGCGCCTTTCAGAGAGGGGCGGACGATTACCTGCATCTGCCGCTCGTGTACGACGAGCTGGTTGCCCGCATCCGGGCCGTGCTCCGGCGGGCCGCGCCGCCGCCGCAGGACAGGGTCGAGGTCGGCGAGCTCGCGATCGACCTGCCTGCCCGTGTCGTCACCGTCCGCGGCAACGCCGTCCACCTCGCCGGGAAGGAGTTCGAGCTGCTCGCGGCGCTGGCGGCCGAGCCGCACCGTGTCTTCACGAAGGACGAGTTGCTCCGTGACGTCTGGGGCTACAAGTCCTTCACGCGGACGAGGACGCTCGACTCGCACGTCTCACGGCTGCGCTCCAAGCTCGAGCGGGAGCCGGGCGACCGCTTCGTCGTCAACGTCTGGGGGGTGGGCTACAAGCTCGTCGACTGACTACAGCAGAGCGCCTTCGAGCCGCAGCAGCCGCTCCTTCACGTGCAGGCCGCCTGCGTAGCCGGTCAGGTTGCCGGTCGAGCCGACGACGCGGTGGCACGGGAGCACGATCGGGATCGGGTTGCGGTTCATCACCGTCCCGACGGCGCGCGCCGCACGGGGGGCGCCGACCTTCGCCGCAAGCGCGCCGTACGTCGTCGTCTGCCCGTAGGGGACGCGCGCGAGCTCATCGAGTACCTGCTGGGCGAACGGTGCCGCACCGCGCAGGTCGACGTCGAGCTCGAACGAGCTGCGGTCGCCGGCGAAGTACTCGTCGAGCTGGCGGTGCGCCGACGCGACGGTCGACGCAGAACGGAGCACGCGCGGGCCGAACGCCTTCGCGAGCCGCTCCAGGTGCAGCTCCGGCTCGGCGTCGAAGAAGATGCGGGCGAGGCCGCGACTGCTGGCTGCGACGAGCAGCGGCCCGATCGGCGAGTCGATCACGTCGAAGCCGAGGTCGAGCAGGCCTTCGGCTGCAGCCGCCTCGCGGAAGCGGCGGTCGAGATCAGGTGAGACGGTCATGGTTCCTCCCTGGTGTTCGCGCGGTGGGGATCTGCTCCCGCAGATCCCCACCTGACGCACGGCTGCGGAGGCGCCGGACCCCGGCCGAGGCGGCCTGGCGGGCGGCCTCGGGGCTGGAGTCGAGCGCGACCGCGATGTCGTCGTAGGCGAGGTCGTAGGCGTAGCGGAGCACGACGGCTGCACGCTCGGTCGGCGGCAGCCCGTCGGCCAGATGCTCGATCTGGGCGTAGGCGGGGCGGCCGTCCTCGACGGGCAACTCGGGCAGCTCGCGCGCAGTCGGCCTCGAGCGCCGACCCGTGTCGATCACGAGCCGGGCGGCGATCGTCAGCACCCAGGCACGGAGGTGCTCGCCGTGGTCGAGCCGGTCGTAGGCGCGCAAGGCCCGCAGAAACGTCTCCTGGAACGCGTCCTCCGCCGCCTGCCCGCCGAGCCGGCGGCGCAGGAAGCCGAGCACGACCTCTCGGTGCTCGACGTAGAAGCTCTCGAACGGGGGGACGGCCACGATTGCATCCATCATCCCCTGTAACGCCGGGGCGTTCGCATCTGTGAGAGTGCCCACATGAATCTCGCAGTCGTCGGGCACGTCGAGTGGATCGAGTTCCTGCGGGTCGCGTCAGTGCCCAAGCCGGGCGAGATCGTCGGCACGACGGAGACCTGGGCCGAGCCCGCCGGAGGCGGGGGCGTCGCTGCCGCCGAGCTGGCGCGACTCGACGGCAAAGCCGCTCTGTACTGCCTGCTCGGCGGGGACGATCTGGGCTCGAAGAGCCGGGTGAAGCTCGAGGCCGCGGGTGTTCGCGTCCACTCGCCGCAGAGCGACGAGCCACAGCGCCGCGGCTTCTGTTACGTCGACGAGGCGGGAGAGCGGACGATCACGGTCATCGGCGAAAAGCCGCGGCCACAGGGCGGCGAGGGCACGCTGCCGTGGGAAGAGCTGGACGACGTCGACGGCGTCTACTTCACCGCGGGCGACGCCGAGGCCGTGCGGCAGGCCCGTCGTGCCCGCGTGCTCGTCGCGACCGCGCGCGAGCTTCCGATCCTCCACGCCGCGGGTGTCGAGCTGGACGCGCTCGTCGCCAGCGGCGAGGACGACGCCGAGCGCTACCAGGCGGGCGACCTCGACCCGCCGCCGCGCCTCGTCGTCTCGACCGCCGGCTCACTCGGAGGCTGGGCGCAGCCGGGCGGGCCGTACAAGCCGGCCGTGCCGCCGGGGCCGTTCGAGGACGCCTACGGCGCAGGTGACTGCTTCGCCGCCGGACTGACGTACGCGCTCGCGAAAGGGATGGAGATCCCGGACGCGCTCTCGTTCGCCTCCGAGCGCGGCGCGCTCGCGCTCACCCGCCGCGGCGCCGGCCTCACCGGCTGATCCCCCACCTCACCTCGCACCGGTCACGTCGGCGCCCGAACGGGTGAACTGGTGCGCCAGGGTGGACAAGTGGGGAAAAGTGGTTTAGAGTGGGGTCAAGTGGGAGACAGGAGCGCATGAACAGATGTTCCTCGGCGAATACGAGCACACGATCGACGACAAGAACCGGCTCACGCTGCCGGCTCGCTTCCGCGACTCGTTCGCGGACGGCGTCGTGCTCACCCGCGGTCTCGACGAGTGCCTCGACGTCTACGCGCGCGACAGGTGGGACGCGCTGGTCGAGGCGCGTCTCGCCCCTCTCGATCCGTTCTCGAAAGAGGCGAGGGACCTGAAGCGGTTCTTCTTCAGCGCCGCGGCGGACGCCGAGCTCGACAAGCAGGGCCGCGTGCTCGTGCCTCCGGCGCTGATCCGGCACGGACGGCTCGGGCGCGAGGTCGTCGTGGCGGGCGTCCACGACCATCTCGAGATCTGGGATCGCGCCGCCTGGACTGAGAACGTGACCAAGATCGAAGGGAGCGCTGACGATGTTGCCGAACGTCTTGCACAGAAGCGCGTCTGATCACGTCCCCGTGCTCGCCGAGGAGGTGCGCGAGCTCCTCGGCGTGCAGCCCGGCGAGACCGTCGTCGACGCCACCTTCGGCGCCGGCGGCCACGCGCGGCTGCTGACCGACGACCTCCGTGGCGAAGGGAAGCTGATCGCGATCGACCGCGATCCCTCGGCGCGCCAGTACTTCGACCGCTTCAAGGCGGGCAGCGGGATCCAGGCGCGCTTCCTCCGCGGTGAGTTCTCCCTCGTCCTCAGCCAGCTGGCCGCCAACGATGTGCAGGCGGACGCGATCCTGCTCGACCTCGGTGTCTCCTCGATGCAGCTCGACCGGCCGGAACGCGGCTTCTCGTACGCCGCCGACGCGCCGCTCGACATGCGCATGGACACCGCGGCCGAACTCTCGGCGCGCGAGCTCGTGAACGAGGCCGACGAGCGCGAGCTCGCGTTGATCTTCAAGCGCTTCGGCGAGGAGCGCTACGCGCGGCAGATCGCACGCGCGATCGTCCGGCGGCGCGCCGCGCGGCCGTTCGAGCGCACGGGCGAGCTCGCAGACACGATCAAGCAGGCGATCCCGACTCCGGCGCGCTTCGGCGACGGTCATCCCGCGAAGCGCGTCTTCCAGGCGCTCCGGATCGCGGTCAACGACGAGTTGGGCGCGCTCGAGGCGGCGCTTCCCGCTGCGGTGCGGATGCTCCGGCCCGGCGGCCGGCTCGCCGTGATCAGCTTCCACTCGCTGGAGGACCGGATCGTCAAGCAGTACATCCGGGCCGAGGCGAAGGGCTGCACCTGCCCGCCCGACTTTCCGATCTGCGCCTGCGGCAAGGAGCCGGTTCTCCGCGACC
>JANPKC010000349.1:0-17960 GCA_031425855.1 Actinomycetes bacterium
ATCGTCTGGCGCGACGCGGGCGGCGCGCTCCGGGTCGGCCCGCAGAGCGCGGGAGCCGACCCCGGGCCGGCCTGCAACAGGCGTGGCGGCGAGCTCGCGACCGTCACGGACGCGAACCTGCTGCTCGGCCGGCTTCCCGACCGTCTCGCGGGAGGCCTCGAGCTCGACCGCGCGGCCGCCGAGCGCGCGCTCGCCCGGGTCGGCGCATCGCCGGAGGACGTGATCGAGGTCGTCGACGCCGAGATGCTGGCCGCGCTCCGGGTCGTCTCGGTCGAGCGCGGGCTCGACCCGCGCGACTTCGCCCTCGTCGCGTTCGGCGGCGCCGGCGCGCTCCATGCCTGCGCGCTGGCGGACGAGCTGGAGATCGAGACCGTGCTCGTGCCCGAGGCCGCGGGCGTGCTCTCGGCGCTCGGGCTCGCGCTCGGCGACGAGCGGCGCGACACGGTGCGGTCGCTCGTCGTGCCGCTGGAGGACGCCGAGCTGCCCGCGGACGGCGAGGCGGACGTCCGCTACCGCGGCCAGTCGTTCGAGTTGACCGTCCCGCTCGGCGGCGACGTCGCCGGGGCCTTCCACCGCGCCCACGAGGAGCGCTACGGCTACGCCGACCGCGGCCGGCCGCTCGAGCTGGTCGCGCTGCGGACGGCGCACGTGCGCCCCGGCCCGGCGTACACGCGCACGCCGGCGGCGCCTCGCCCCTCCGTGACCGGCCTGGTCGAGCTCGACGGCTCGACCGCGTGGATCCCGCCCGGCTGGCGCGGCGACTGGCGCGACGGCTCGCTGCTGGTGACGCGCGCGTGAACGTGCGGCTGCAGGTGATCGGGTACGCCCTCCGAGCGGTCGCCGAGGAGATGGGCGCGGCGCTGATCCGGTCGGCGTTCTCGGCGAACATCAAGGAGCGGCGCGACTGCTCGACCGCGATCTTCGACGCGGCCGGCCGGATGGTCGCGCAGGCCGAGCACATCCCGGTCCACCTGGGCGCCATGCCCGCATCGGTCGCCGCGGTGATCGCCTGCGACCCCGGCCCCGACGACGTCTTCATCCTCAACGACCCGTACGCGGGCGGCACGCACCTCCCCGACATCACCCTCGTCTCGCGCACGGAGCTCGGCTTCGCGGCGACACGCGCCCACCACGCGGACGTCGGCGGCTCGGCGCCCGGCAGCATGCCAGCCGGCTCCCGCACGCTCGCCGATGAGGGGGTCATGATCCCCCCGACCCGGCTCGACGAGGCGACGCTCGACGCGCTCGTGGCGCAGATGCGGAACCCCGACGAGCGGCGCGGCGACCTGCGCGCGCAGCTGGCGGCGCAACGGCTGGGGGCCCGCCGGATCGCGGAGCTGTGCGCGCGCCGCGGCCGGGACGAGGTCGTGGCGGCGATGGACGAGCTCGCCGCCTACTCGGAGCGCCGCGTGCGTGCGGGGATTGCCGCCCTTCCCGACGGCCGCTACGAAGCCCGGGAGCTGCTCGAAACCGCGGACGGCGAGCTGGAGCTCCGCGTCGCGGTCACGGTCGACGGCGACGAGCTCGAGCTCGACTTCGAGGGGACGGCGCCGCAGCACGACGGCAACCTCAACTGCCCACTCGCCGTGACGACCTCCGCCTGCCTCTTCGTCGTCCGCGTGCTGACCGACCCGGATGTGCCGGCCTCGGCCGGGGCGCTCGTGCCCGTGACCGTCCGCGCGCCCGAAGGGTGCCTCGTCAACGCCCGCCCGCCCGCCGCGGTGGCCGCAGGCAACGTCGAGACGTCGAGCCGGATCGTCGACCTGCTCTTCCGCGCGTTCGGGCAGGCGGTGCCGGTGCCCGCACAGGGCCAGGGGACGATGAACAACGTCATCCTCGGCAACGACCGCTTCACCTACTACGAGACGATCGGCGGCGGCCAGGGCGCCTGCCCGGACGCGAACGGCCCCTCGGGAGTGCACGTGGCGATGTCGAACACGCTCTCGACGCCGACCGAGGCGCTCGAGCTCGCGTACCCGCTGCGGGTCGAGCGGCACGCGCTCCGGCTCGGCTCCGGCGGCGACGGGGCGCGTCGCGGCGGCGACGGCGTCGTCCGCGAGCTGCGCGCGCTCGAGGCCTGCAGCCTCTCCGTCCTCGCACAGCGGCGGCGGATCGCGCCGTCGGGTGCCGCGGGAGGCGAGCCGGGCGCGGCCGGCCGCACGCTCCTGAACGGCGAGGAGCTGCCGCCGTTCGCGACGCGCGAGCTCGCGCCCGGCGACCTGCTCCGGATCGAGACGCCCGGCGGCGGCGGCTACGGGAGCGCGTAGAGCGTGTAGCGGCCGTCGCGGTAGATCTCGTCGATGAACACCCCGATGCCCCTTGTCGGCGGCAGCGGTGAGCGCTCCTCGTCGACCACGAGCCAGCCCGCTCCGTAGCGGGGCGGAATCGACAGGTTCGCGGTCCGGAAAAAGCGGCGCGCGTCGTCGCGGCGCTCGTAGGGCCGGTTCTCCTCCGTGTCGGCCACGTGGCCGGGCGGCGCGACCGCGATGTAGACGGGCACGTAGGCAGCGATCTCGTAGCTCGTCTCGGGGTCCGAGTAGACGACGTCGCCGGCCGGGACGTCCTCCCGCAGCGTCTCGACCAGCCCGTCGGTGAGGCTGCGCTCGGGCCGGGCGTCCGACGGGCTCCAGTTCGCCGCCGCGTGCACGGCGACGGGGAGCACGAACAGCGCCGCCGCCCAGCCGGCGAGCGCGGGCCGCTCGAACGAGCGCTTGTGTCGAAAAACCGCAAGCCCGAGCGCGAGCGCGACGGCCCCGCCCACGACGGCGAGCCAGGTGACGAGCGCCGGGCCGCCGTCCTCGAGCCGGTAGGAGAACTCGCCCGGGTAGAGCAGCTGCAGCGCGATCCCGGCCGCGAGAGCCGCGGGCAGGACGAGCACGCGGAGCAGCGCGGCCAGCACGACGAGACCGCCCGCGAACGCGAACGCGAGCGGCCAGAAGCCGGCGGCGCGCCGCGACTGCGAGATCGAGACGAGGTCGGAGAAGAGGACAAAGAGTTGCGGGACGAGCAGCACGGCCGCGACGGAGAGGAAGCCGCCGAGGACGTACGCCGCCCAGCGGCTCCGGAGCGCGAGCCCCGCGAGCGGGACGAAGAGGAGCGCCGCCACGGCGATCGCACCGGCCCGGCCGAAGACCTCCGGCGCCAGCCGGTAGCTCGTGTCCGAGAAGACGTCGAGCTGGCCGGCGTATTGACGGAACGCGCGCTGCAGCTCGTCGCCTCCCGGCGCGTGGGAGCGCGTGTCGCGCACGACCGGGAGCAGCCACGCGAGATAGGCGCCCGCGGGGACGACGAGTGCGGCGAGTGCGGCCGCGATCCGCTTCGACTCCCGCCGCTCGACCAGCGAGCGTACGAGGAGGAAGCCCGCTAACGGGAGCCAGAGGAAGATCGCGTACGTCGGGTGGACGACGGCGAGCACGAGCCCGGCCGCGGCGACCGACGCCAGCAGGCCGCGGGTCGGGCGCTCGACGTACGCGAGCGCGAGCGCGAGCGCGGCCGGCAGCAGGATCTGGCGCGAGGCTGTCGCCGGCAGCCCGAGCGCGGTGTACGCGCCGCCGTGGGCGGGCGCGAGCGCCGTCACCGCGACCGCGCCGCAGACGACCGCCACGGCCGGCCCGACGCGCCGGAACAGCGCCCAGCCCGCCTCGTAGGCGACGAGCAGCGCGACCGGGACGAGGATCGTCGCCTCGTGCAGCACGACGTCGGCCGGGTCGAGGAAGCCGACGCGCGCGACGAGCGCGAGGAAGCCGTGCCAGAGCGGGAACGCGTAGCCCGGGTGGAGCCCGCCGTCCGCGAACTCGTTGACGGCATCGAGCGAGAGCGAGCCGAACGCGTCCAGCTTCTGCACGCGGGCGAGGTGGAAGAGCCCGTCGCCGCCGATGTTCCCGGCGACGTGCCAGAGCAGGACGCCGAGCAGCGCACCGGCCCGGAAGACCCAGAAGCGCCCCCGCAGCCGCTCGGGCCGCGGTGCCCGCCGGGCGAACCGGAGTGCGACCCCGCCCGCGGCGAGCAGCAGCACGAGCGTCAGCGAGAGCGACGCCCCCGCCGCGAAGGTCAAGGCGAGGGCGCCGAACAGCAGCGCGAGCGACCACGTGACCGTCACGGCGGCACCGCGGAGGCCGAATGCCCGCGCCACGATCGCCCCGGGCAGCAGCAACACCACGTTGGCGAACGCGAGCTGGACGATCGTCATCGCTCGAGCAGCTCCGGCATCCGCGCCGACGCGAGCCAGTCGGCGGTCTCGCGATACATCCGGCCGCGGTCGCCGCGGAAGAGCAGGCCGCGCAGCCCGGTCGCGGCGCGCAGCAGCCGACGCGCCCGCTCCGCGTAGGCATCGCCGCGGTGCTTGGAGAGGAAGCGCAGGTGCCCGCGAACGTTCTCGCGGAACATGCGGCCGCCGTGCGAGGCCCCGCCGACGTGGACACACTCGGCGCCGGGGAAGAACAGCACCTTCCAGCCGCCGTCGCGGAAGCGGTACGCCCAGTCCGTCTCCTCGCTGAAGAGGAAGAACGCCTCGTCGAGCGGGCCGACCTGGTCGACCGCCTCGCGACGCACGAGCATGCACGCGCCCATCAGGAACTCGGCCTCGCACATCTCCTGGTGGTCGAATCCGCCCGCGTAGAACGCGTTCAGCGCCCGCGAGCGCGGGGCGAGCTTGCGCAGGAAGAAGTACTCCGTCGCCAGCCGCCAGAGCGTGGGGAAGCCGCGCACCGACCGCTGCAACGAGCCGTCCGGATTCAGCAGCCGCGGGCCCACGATCGCCGCCTCGGGCTGCTGGTCGGCGAACGCGACGAGCCGGCGCAGCGAGCCGTCTGTCAGCCAGGCGTCAGAGTTCAGGATCAGGAAGTACCGGCCCGACGCGGCCTCCATGCCTCGGTTCCAGCCCGCGGCCAGGCCGACGTTCTCCTGCTCGATCACCCGGGCTTCCGGCAGCAACTCACGGACGACGTCGGCGCTGCCGTCGCTCGAGCCGTTGTCGACGACGACCACCTCCTCGCCGCGCACGCTCTCGAGGCAGCGCTCGATCCAGGGCAGCGCGTTGTGGGTGACGACGACGACGCTCGCGTCAGGCATGGCGTGCAGTGGGCCGGCCGCGCAGCCCCTCCCAGAGCAGGATCGCTCCGCCCGGCAGCGCCATCGCGACGGTGACGAGGAAGAAGAGGAAGCCGGCCGCGAACGCCTGGTCGGCGCCGACGCCGACGCCCCCGAGGAAGCTGACGAAGAACGCCTCGCGCACGGCGAAGCCGTTGAGCGTGAACGGGACGAGCAGGACGAGGAAGAAGAGCGGCCCCATCACGTAGTAGATCCGCGGCGAGAGCTCGATCCCGACCGCGCGGGCGGTCGCCCAGATCGCGAGCACGCGCACGGCCTGGATCGCGACCGTGAAGAGGAAGAGCGAGAGCAGGAGGCCCGTGCGGTCGCGGAAGGCGTGGACGCCGTCGTAGACCGCCCGCACCGGCCGCTCGAGCCGCAGCGCGCGCAGGAGCGGCGCCGTTGCCCGCAGCAGCGGCCGTGCCGAGCGGGCGAAGAAGAGAAAGGCCAGCAGGAACGTCCCGAGCACGAACGCCCCCTCGATCCAGAGGTACGCACCGACGTCGTAGCGGCCGATCGCGAGCAGGAAGCCGACGGCGCCGAGGAGGACGGTCGCCGCGCCGCCGAGCGCCCGCTCGAGCAGGACGATCGCGGAGATGGCTCCGAGCCGGGCCGGGTGGCGGCGTGACGTCTCGAGGATCCGGACCGCGTCGCCGCCGATCGAGGTCGGCAGGATCTGGCCGGCCGCGTAGGCCACGAGATAGGCGCGCGTCAGCCAGGGCACGCGCTCGCGCATCCCCTGCGAGGCCAGCAGCCGCCGCCAGCGCTCGGCCATCGGCACCACGGTCAGCGTCATGATCCCGACCGCGAGCAGGAACCACCACGGGCTCGCGTCCGCGAGTACCTCGGCCGTCTCGCCGACGTCGATCTTCCAGAGCAGGTAGGCGACGGCGAGGCCGGTGAGGACGACCGTCGCGCCGACGCGGAGCGTACGGCTCACCCGCGGATCCGCGCGAGCGCCTCGATCACGTCCGCGATATCGCCGTCGGAGTGGGCCGGCGAGAGCGGCAGCGAGAGGATCTCGTCGCCCGCGCGCTCGGCCACCGGCAGCGCCGGCTGCTCCCGGAAGCGCTCCCGGTACCAGGTGAGGCGGTGCACGGGCAGGAAGTGGATCGACGTCGAGATCCGCTCGGCCGCGAGCGCCCGCTGCAGCTCGTCGCGCGTGAGGCCGAAGCGCTCGGCATCGATGCGGACGACGTAGAGGTGGAGCGCATGGGTGTCGCGCGGGTCGCGCTCGAGCGGCTCGATCCCGTCGATCGCGGCCAGCCCCTCGTCGTAGAGCCCGAACTGGCGCGCGCGCGCGGCCGTGTGCTCGGGGAGCTTGTCGAGCTGGACGAGCGCGATCGCCGCGAGCACGTCCGAAAGGTTGGCCTTGTAGCCGGGGACGGTGATGTCGTAGAGCGAGCCGTCCCCGCGGCGCATCAGGCGCAGGTTGCGGATCGCGTCAGCGACCTCGTCCGAGTTCGTCGAGACGAGCCCGCCCTCGCCCGCCGCGATGTTCTTCGTCGCGTAGAGGCTGAAGCAGGTCGCCTCGGAGAGGCCGCCGAGCTTGCGCCCGCGGTAGGCGCTCTCGGCCGCGTGGGCCGCGTCCTCGATCACCGGGATCCCGAGCTCCCAGATCGGGTCCATGTTGCACGGCTGGCCGGCGAGGTGGACGGGCATGATCGCCTTCGTCCGCTCGGTCACCGCCGCCTCGATCAGGGACGGGTCGATGTTGAGGTCGCCGGGCCGGACGTCGACGAAGACGGGGGTCGCGCCGGAGTGGACGATCACGTTCGCCGTCGCCGGCCAGGTGATCGGCGTCGTGATCACCTCGTCGCCCGCCTCGACCCCGAGCGCGACGAGCGCCAGATGCATGGCGGCCGTGCCCGACGCGACGGCGAGGACGTGCTTCGCCTCCAGGTACTCGGCCATCCGCTCCTCGAGCAGCGCCGAGCGCGGCCCGGTCGTCAGCCAGCCGGAGCGGAGCGTCTCGGCGACCGCCTCGATCTCCTCCTCGCCGATCGCGGGGGGCTGGAACCCCAGGGGTGTCTCCCTCACGCCCGCGCTCCTGGGTCGCTCGCGGTGCGTAGGCCGGTGGAACAGTACGGACGTACGGGCCGCCGGCTGGAGCGCCGTGAGCGGCGACAGCCTTCCGCGGAGCCCGGCTCTGCCGGGCGGGAGCGGAAGGCGGCCAGGAGTGCGGGCGTCATTCGACGACGAAGCGTATTGCGTCGGCGGCGGCGCGAGCGCGCTCGAGCGCCTGCTCACGGCTCTCGCCGACCGCGATCACGGCTCCCGCACGGTCCGGGCCGCGCAGCAGCGGCCCGAAGACGTGCCCGGGCTCGCGGTAGAGCCGCACGTCGAGCACCCCGTCGACCTCGTGCGCCGCCTCGTGCCCCTCGATCGCGGTCAGCTTCCCCTCGGGCGCGACGAGGAAGAGAACGCAGGCGCCGCCGACGAGACTTTGTGTTGGAACAACACTTGCTCCCTCGCCCAGCGCGAAGTCGAGCGCCAGATCGTTCAGCGAGACGCCCGTCACCGCCTCGACGAGCTCGGCGTCGTGACCCCCGCCGAGCCGCGCGGCCAGCTCGACCACGCGCGATCCGTCCGCGCCGACCCGGATCTGGGTGTAGGTGGGCCCGTTCCGGATCCCGAGCGCCTCGGCGGCGGCGCGGGCCGCCTCGATCGGAGCTTGTGTTGTTTCAACCCAAGGCCAAACGTGCGCGAGCGCGACACATAACGCCGGCGGGTCGGCCGTGACCCGGTCGCTGACGAGAAGCGGGTGGAAGACGCCGTCGACGGAGACCGCGTTCACGGTCAGCTCGGGCCCCTCGATGTACTCCTCAACGATGTAGGCGCCGTTCCGCGACGCCTCGACCGCCGCCGCGATCGCCCCCGGCAGCTCGGCCTCGGCACGGACGAACGTCAGGCCGCGCTGGCCCTGGCGGTCGGGAGCCTTGACGACGCTCGGCGCCGCGGGCTCGTCGAGCAGGCGCGGCTGCGGGACGCCGGCCTCGGCGAAGCGCAGCCGCTGCTTCGACTTCGTCGTCGCGAGCGTCGCCGTCGCACCGTCGATCGGGTGCGGCAGCGCCAGCCGCTCGGCGACGCGCGCGGCGACGCCGACCGGCCAGTCCGCTCCCGGCGAGATGATCCCGTCGACGTTCTCGGCCCGCGCGAGCCGGTCGACGCCGGGCTCGTCCTCGCTCGAAACGATCGCGCGCTTGTCCGCGTACGCGAAGCCGGGCGCGGCCGGGTCGCGGTCGACGGCGATCACGAAGAGGTCGCGCTCGCGCGCCGCGCGGAGCAGCCCGATCTGCGCGGGCCCGGCCCCTAGGACGAGGAGACGCTGTCGCGCGCCGTGAGAGCCCGCCACCACACCTCGTTCTCGCGGTACCAGTCGACGGTCTGCTCGAGGCCGCGCTCGAAGCTCGTCCGCGCGCGCCAGCCGGTCAGCCGCTCGAGCTTGTCGGTCGAGCCGATGTGCCGGTCGACCTGGCCGAGCCGCTCCTCGACGAACACGATCTCCGCGTCGGCCCCGACGGCCGCGAGCACCGAGTCGGCGACGTCCCGCACCGAGATGTCGATCCCGGTCGCGACGTTGACGACCTCGCCCGCGAGCCCGTCGATGTCGGCGGCGATGATCGCCTCGATCGCCTCGGCGTCGTCGTCGACGTAGAGCCAGTCGCGCGACGCATGCCCGTCGCCGTGGATCGTCAGCGGCTCGTTCGAGAGCGACTGGGTGATGAAGCGCGGGATCACCTTCTCCGGATGCTGCCGCGGCCCGTAGTTGTTGAAGGGGCGCACGATCACGATCGGCAGCCCGTAGGTGACGTAGTACGAGTAGGCGAGCCGGTCGCCGCCCGCCTTCGTCGCCGCGTAGGGCGAGCGCGGGTTGAGCGGGTGCTCCTCGTCCATCGGCGCGTATTCCGCGGTGCCGTACACCTCGCTCGAGGAGATCAGGATGAAGCGCTCAACGGGCGTGCGCCGGATCGCGTCGAGCAGGATCTGCGTCCCCTCGACGTTCGTCGTCACGAACTCGGACGCGCCTTCCTCGATCGACTTCTCGACGTGCGACTCGGCGGCGGCGTTGACGATCACGTCGACCTCGGCGACGAGCTTCTCGACGAGTTCGGGGTCGCGGATGTCGCCATGGACGAACGAGAGCCGCTCGTGGCTCATCACGTCGGCGAGGTTCTCGAGGTTGCCGGCGTAGGTGAGGGCGTCGAGCGAGACGACCTCGTGGTCGGTGTGCGCCAGCAGGTGGCGGATGAAATTGGACGAGATGAAGCCGGCTCCGCCGGTGACGAGAACGCGCTTGCTCACAGTTCCTCCGAGATCGAGTAGAGAGGCCGCCCTTCGACCTCGCGCTGGATTCTGCCTAGGTATTCCCCCACCAGCGCGAGGATGAAGCCCTGGATCCCGAGCACGAAGAGGACGGCGACGCCGCCGAGCAGCGGCCCGGGGAAGTTGGAGCGGTCGATCCAGAACCAGACCCCGTAGGCGGCGAGCACGGTCGCGAGCAGCGTGCAGACGACACCGAGCGCCATCCCGATCCACTGGATCGGCTGCGGCCAGAAGCCGGCGAGCACGTGCAGAGCCAGCCGCAGGAGGCGCAGCGGCGAGTAGCTCGACCTGCCGGCCCGCGCCGCGTGCGCGACGTCGACCTCGACCACCGACGCGCCGCCCGAGAGCACCAGCGCCTTGGTGAACTTCTGCTTCCCGATCGCGGGCAGCACAGGCTCGACGACATTGCGGCGGTAGGCGTTGAAGGCGCAGCCGAAGTCGGAGATCGCGACGCCGGTGAAGCGCCGCAGCATCCCGTTGATCAGCCGGGAGGGCAGCGTCCGGCCCCACGAGTCCTTGCGGGCGACGCGCCGGCCGCTCGCGACGTCGGCTCCGTCCTCGACGGCTGCGACGAGGCGCGGGATGTCCTCCGGCTCGTTCTGAAGGTCGCCGTCCATCGTCACAACGATCTCGCCGCGGGCGCGCGCGAGGCCGGCGTGCATCGCCGGATGCTGGCCGAAGTTGCGCTTGAAGCGGACTGCCCGTACGCGCGGGTCGGCGGCGTGAAGCCCTTCGACCGCGGCCCACGTCGCGTCGGTCGAGCCGTCGTCGATCAGGATCAGCTCGAACGACTTCGCGGTTTCCACCGCTGTCAGTGCCGTTACGGTGCGCCGGTAGAGCTCCTCGACCGAGCCCTGCTCGTTCAGGAGCGTCACGACGACGGACAGGTCAGGATCGGCCATGGGAGGAGAGGAGCGTATAGACGCCGTCTGGCGCGA
Organism: Actinomycetes bacterium; assembly: GCA_031425855.1. Taxonomy (GTDB): domain Bacteria; phylum Actinomycetota; class Thermoleophilia; order Gaiellales; family Gaiellaceae; genus Gaiellasilicea. The sequence continues at coordinate 10,353 of JANPKC010000349.1, forward strand.
CGTGCACCGCGGCCGGGTCTGGCGCGCGCAGGCCTGCCGGATCGTCGAGGAGTCGTCCGAGACGATCGCGCTCTGGATCCCCTCCGGCTCGCCCGCGAGGGTGCCCGGCGGCGGCCTGCGGATCCCGGGCGAGGACTGGGAGCTCGTGGACAAGGCGAACAGCCGCGACCAGATCTGCGTCGCGCGACCCGGTCGGGCGCACTCCGTCTTCGTCTTCTGGGCGGAGGGCTGGGAGCTCAGCCACTGGTACGTCAACTTCGAGCGGCCGCTGAGCCGCTCGCCGGTGGGGTTCGACACGTTCGACGAGAAGCTCGACCTGATCGTCCGGCCCGACGGCAGCTACGAGTGGAAGGACGAGGACGAGCTCGAGCAGGCCGCCGCGGCGGGATTGCTCGACGCCGAGGAGGTGCGCGCCGAGGCGCAGCGGGTGCTCGAGGAGTGGCCGTTTCCAACGGGCTGGGAGGACTGGCGGCCCGATCCGGCCTGGCCGATCCCACGTTTTCCCGACGGCTGGGATCGCCTGTGAGGCGCCGCGGGCCGATTGCGGCCTTCTTCGCCTTCGGTGGGGTCTGGGGCTCGTGGGCGGCGCTCGTCCCCGCGGTGCAGGAGGCGGTCGGAGCGTCCAAGGGCGAGCTCGGCCTCGCGCTCCTCTTCGTCGCAGTCGGGTCGCTGCCCGCGATGCTCCTGACCGGCCGCCAGCTCGACCGGCGCGGGCCGCGGATCCTCCCCTGGCTCCTCTGCGTGCTTGCCGGCGCGGCGCTGCTGACGACCGTCGCGCACTCGGTCGCGGCCCTCGCGGCCTGCCTGCTCGTGCTCGGGATCGCGACCGGCTCGACGGACGTCGCGATGAATGGCGCTGTCGCGGAGATCGAGGCGCGCCGCGACACCCGGCTGATGCAGCTCGCGCACGCCCTCTATGCGGCGGGCGTCCTCGCCGGCGCGCTCGCGACCGGGCTCGCGCGCGAGGCGGGAGCGGGTCGCACCACCGTGATGGCCGGCGTCGCCCTCGTCGTGCTCGCAGCCGCGGCGATGAACCTGGGGCACGAGCGCGTCCCGCTGCGGCCCCGCGCGGCGCGCGGCCCACACATCAGCCGGGCGGCGATCCCGCTCGGGGTGGCGTGCGCCGCCGCGTTCGTGATCGAAGGCGGGATGGAGAACTGGGGAGCGCTCTTCCTCGAGCGCGACCTCGACGCGAGCCCCGCGATCAGCTCGCTCGCGCCTGCCGCCTACGGTGGTGCGATGATGCTCGGCCGCTTCTCGGGGCAGTGGCTCGAGCGGCGCCTCGACGACACCGTGCTCCTGGCGGGTGCGATGGCGGTTTCGCTCGCCGGGCTCGTCGGGGCCGCGCTGGCTCCGAACGTGCCGGTGGCGATCGCCGCCTTCTTCGTCGGCGGCGCCGGGGTCTCGATCGCGGCACCGGCCCTGTTCGGCGCCGGCGGTCGGCGCGCGACGCCGGAGGAGCGCGGGAGCGCGGTGGCGACGGTGACGAGCCTCGGCTATCTCGGCTTCCTCGTCGGGCCGCCGATCGTCGGCGGTCTCGCAGAGGTGTTCGGTCTCCGCGCGTCCTTCGCCGCCCTCGCCCTCGTTGCCGCGGCGCTCGTCGCCGTCACGCCCCGACTCGGCCTCTCACAGCGCGATGGCGGCGACCGGCTCGCCGACGGCCCAGGTCGCATCGACTAGGCGTCAAGCGAAGCGGGCGATCCCCTCGGCGACTCGATCGAGGTCGGCGTCGGTCAGGCGCGAGTGGAGCGGCAGCGCGAGCGCTCGGTCGAACGCCGCGTCGGCGCCGGGGAACGGGCCCTGGTCGCGGTAGGCGGAGAGCCGCTGCAGCGCGTATGTCCCGATCTGCACCTCGATCCCCTCGGCGCGCAGCGTCTCGAGCGCCTCCTCCTTGCGGTCGAGCCGGATCACGTACGCCTGCCAGCCGTGCGTGTCGCCCTCGTCCGCGTCCGGGACGTCGACGAGGTCGCGCAGGCGCTCGGTGTACCCGCCCGCGACCCGCCTCCGCTCCGCGAGCAGCTCGTCGAGGCGGCGGAGCTGCGGGATCCCGATCGCACAGAGGATGTCGGCGAGCCGGTAGTTCGTGGACGGCTCGACGATGTCGGCATCGGCGTCGATCCCGTGGTGGCGCAGGCGCCGCACGGACGCCGCCAGCTCGGCATCGCCCGTCGTCACGGCCCCGCCCTCGCCGGTGGTGACGATCTTGCGCGGATGGAAGGAGAGGCACCCGGCCGTGCCGAGCCCGCCGCACGGCATCCCGCGCCACTTCGCGCCGAGCGCGCCGGCGGCGTCCTCGAGCAGCAGCACCTCGGGCGGGACCGCGCTCTGCAGCGCCTCCCAGTCGAGCGGTCGCCCGAACAGGTGGACGGCGAGAACCGCCTTCGTGCGCGGCGTGACCGCGTCGTAGACCTTGCCGACGTCGAGGTTGAAGGTCGCCGGGTCGACGTCGACCAGCACCGGGGTCGCGCCGGCGAGCCTGACGACGTTCGCGGTCGCCGGGAACGTGTAGGCGGGGACGATCACCTCGTCGCCATGCCCAATGCCGAGCGCGAGCACGGCCAGGTGGAGCGCCGCGGTGCCGTTCGAGACTGCGACGGCGTGCTCGACGCCGCACGCGGCGGCGACGAGCTGCTCCAGCTCCTCGACCTTCGGGCCCATCGTCAGCGCACCCGACTCGAGGACGGCGCGTACCTCGGCGAGCTCCGCCTCCCCCAGCTCGGGGAAGGCTAGACGGATGCGGGCGTCCGCTGCCTGTACCACGCGATCGTCTTCTCGAGGCCTTCGTCGAGGTCGACCTTCGCCTCGAAGCCGAGCACCTCGCGCGCCTTCTCGACGTTCGGGATCCGCAGCTCGACGTCCGCGTAGTGGAGCGGCTGGAAGGTGATCTCGACGTCCGCGCCGGTGAGGCGCCTGATCCGCTGCGCGAGGTCGTAGATCGTGACCGTCGCGCGCGGGTTGCCGATGTTGAAGGTCTGCCCGGCGGCGGCCGGGTGCTCGAGGCAGGCGAGCGTGCCCGCGACCATGTCGTCGACGTAGCACCAGGCGCGGATCTGGGAGCCGTCGCCGTGGATGACGAGATCGCGGCCCGCGAGCGCGTTCTCGATGAACGCGCGGATCGCGCCGCCGCCGATCTGCCCGGGCCCGAAGACGTTGAACGGGTGCACCGTGACCGCGGGGAGGCCGAGCTCGTCGTGGTAGGCGTGCGCCATGTGCTCGCCGGCGAGCTTCGAGACGGCGTACGTCCAGCGTGCCTCGCCGACCGAGCCGATCGTGGAGACCTGACCCTCCTCGACGCGGAAGGCGTGCGTGCCGAAGACCTCGCTGGTCGAGAAGTCGATGAAGCGCTCGAGGCTGTCGAGCGTGCCGACGGCCGCCTCGAGCAGGTTGTAGGTGCCGATCACGTTGACGCGCATCGTCCGCACCGGGCTCTCGAGCACGGTGTCGACGCCGGCGATCGCCGCGCAGTGGACGATGTGGGTCGCGCCGGCGGCGAGCTCCTTCATCGCGACGAGGTCGAGCACGTCGGCGTGGTGCAGGGTGAAGTTCGGATGGTCGGCGAGCGGGGTGCCGGAGAGCGCGTCCCGGTGCATGTTGTCCGCGGCGACGATCTCGTTCTCGTCGACCAGCTGCCGCGCCAGCGTCGTCGCGATGAAACCGGCGCCGCCGGTGATGAAGATCCGCTTGCCCTTGAGCACGCGGCGAGTCTACCGGCGCGCTACCGTGTTCCCGGCATGCGCGCGGCCCTTCTGATCGCCGTTCTCGTCGCCGCCGTCGGCTGCGGCGCGAGCCAGGGCTCGCCCGGCTCGGCATCGGGCTCGACGGCCGGCACGGAGCTGACGATCTCCTTCTGGCCCGAGGGACGGGGTACAGGCACTCCGACGAAGTGGGCGCTTCGCTGCGACCCGGCCGGCGGTTCGCTCCCGCGCGCCGCTGCCGCCTGCACTCGGCTCTACGGGCTGGCGAAGCCGTTCGCGCCGATGCGCAAGGACCTCGTCTGCACGGAGCAGTACGGCGGCCCGCAGCAGGCCGTGATCTCGGGCAGCTTCAAGGGGAGCCGCGTCTGGAGCCTCGTCGCGATGCGGAACGGCTGCGAGATCTCCCGCGCGAAGCGGCTCTCGTTCCTCGTGCCGGGGTTCTCTTCCGCCGCTCGTTCGTGAGGCAGGCGCTCGCGCTGACAACGCTCGTGCTGCTCCTCGGTGCAGGCTGCGGCGGCGACAGCCAGGATCCGGCGCGAGCAACCAGCTTGGTCGTGACGCTCTGGCCGAACGGCGAGAGCGGCGACTCGCTCAGCTGGGACCTCTTTTGCGAGCCAACCGGCGGCGACCACCCGGACGCCGACGCCGCGTGCGCGGCGCTGACGGCCGTCGACGATCCCTTCGGGCCGGTGCCGCCGCCCGACCGCTGCGCGGAGATCCCGGGCGGCGACGATGCGACCGCGCTCGTGGAGGGACAGTTCCGGGGCCGACGGGTGCGTGCGAGGTTCGCGCGGCGGAACGCCTGCGTGGTGCCGCGCTGGGACCGGATCGCGCCGGTCTTCTCGACTGGCTCTTGAGCACGCCGATACGATCGCGCGCGACGTGAAGACCGTTCTCTTCGTCGGCGCAGGCCGCCATCAGCGCCGCGCGATCCTGCGGGCGAAGGAGCTCGGCCTCCGTGTCGTGGCGGTCGACCGCAACCCGGACGCGCCCGGCCTCGAGGCCGCGGACGCGGGTGAGGCGGTCGACTTCACCGATGTCGCTGCGGTCACCGAGGTCGGGCGGCGCCACGGGGTCGACGGCGTCCTCACCGTCTCCGCCGACCGGGCCGTGCCGGTGGTCGCGGCCGTGGCCGAGGCGCTCGGCCTGCCGGGGATCGGCACCGAGACGGCGCACCTGATGACGCACAAGATCGCGATGCGCCGCACGCTCGCCGACGCAGGCGTGCCGCAGCCGCGCTTCGCGGGCGCGCGCGACATGCAGAGCGCGCGGGCCGCGCTCGACGCCGTCGGCGTCCCGGCGGTGCTGAAGCCCGCCGACTCGGGGGGCCAGCGAGGGATCTTCTACGTCGAGTCGGAGGACGAGCTCGACGGCCACGTGCATGCGGCACTCCACGAGTCGCCGACCGACGAGGCGATCGTCGAGAGCTTCCACGACGGCCTCGAGCTGAACGGGATCGTGATCGCGCGCGGCGGCGAGGCCTTCCCGCTGACGCTCTCCGACCGCCTGCGGCCGCCCGGGATCGGCTTCGGCGTCGGCTGGATCCACGTCTACCCCGCCTCGATCTACGCCGACGTGCTCGCCGAGGCCGAGCGCGTCGCCGTCCACGCCGTGCACGCGCTCGGGCTGCGCGACGGGATCGCCTTCCCGCAGCTGATCGTCTCCGACGACGGCTCGGTACGTGTCGTCGAGGTCGCGGCCCGCATCCCGGGCGGCCAGATGGCCGACCTCGTCCGGCATGCGGTCGGGGTCGACCTCGTCGAGGTGGCGCTGCGCCAGGCGCTCGGCGAGGAGGCGACCGACGAGCTCGTGCTGCCGAAGTTCAAGCAGCCGCTGGCGATCCGTTTCCTGACCGCGAGCCCCGGCCCGCTACCGACGGGGAAGGTCGTCTCGATCGGCTCGCTCGAGCCGGTGCTCGCGGCCGAGGGCGTCGTCCAGGCGGACACGTACCTCCAGGTCGGCGAGACGATCCGCCCTGTGCGGCTCGACGGCGACCGCCGCGGCTACGTGATCGCGACCGCGGACACCTCCGTGGAGGCGCTCCAGCGCGCCGAGGCGGCCGCGCGGCTGCTGGAGGTAGTGGTCGAGTGAGCTGCGCCTTCGACCTGGAGCACTACCGCGACCTACTCGAGGCGGCGAAGGAGGGTGGCTACGAGTTCGCGTTCTTCGAGGACGCGCCGGAGGAGGGCAGCGTGATCCTCCGCCACGACGTCGACCTCTCGCTCGATGCCGCCCTGCGGATGGCCGAGGTCGAGGCCGACACGGGTGCACGGGCCACCTACTTCCTGATGACCGGCTCGGTCTTCTACAACCTGAGCTCGCATGAGGGCGAGCAGGCGATCGGGCGGCTGCGCGAGCTGGGGCATCGCGTCGGGCTGCACGCCGTCTACCCGCGCGTCGATCTCGACGAGCGCTTCGATCCCGTGCTGGCCTGGCACAACCCCGACCCCGAGTACATGCGCGCGCCGGTCGAGGGTGCGATCAACGTGATGCAGGCGCCCTGGTTCGACCCCGAGACGTACCGGTCGGACTCGAACCAGCACTGGCGGTCGGGCTGCCCGCACGAGGAGCTGCGCGACCGCGCGTTCCCGTGGCTGCAGCTGCTCACGCATCCGGAGATCTGGGTCTACCCCGGCACGCGGATGGGCGAGACCATGCGCGCGATGCTCGAGGAGGAGAAGGAACGCCGCCTCGACCAGCTCGCCGCCGACCGGATCGACCTGTCTTGAGAGACGTCACCGTCCTCGTCTCGGCGTCCGGCGCGCCAGGAACTGCCGCGCTGCTCGACGGCCTGCGGGCGAACGGAGAGCGGACGGTCCAGCTCGTCGGCACCGACATGAGCGAGCGCTCGATCGGCCGCCACCTCTGCGACGCGTTCCACCTCGTCCCCGCCGGCTCGGATCCCGGCTTCGCGGACGCCGTCCTGGCGATCGTCGAGCGCGAGGGCGTCGACGTCGTGCTGCCGCAGTCCTCGTTCGACCTCGAGGGCCTCGCGGCGCACCGCGACCGCTTCCCGGTGCCGGTGCTCGTGTCCTCGCCCGACACGATCCACCGCTCGAACGACAAGGCGGAGACGTACGCGCTGCTGCAGCGGCTCGGCGTCAAGGGGCCGGACTTCCGGCGGGTGAACGGCGCCGCCGAGGTCGCCGCCGCGGCCCAGGAGCTCGGCTACCCCGAGCGGCCCGTCTGCTTCAAGCCCGTCTTCTCCTCCGGCTCGCGCGGCTTCCGGATCCTCGACCCCACCGTCGACCGCGCGCACCAGCTGCTGAACGAGCGGCCGGGCTCGGTGGCGATGCGGCTGGAGGAGGCGGTCGAGCTCCTGCCCGCAGAGGGCGGCCCCGACCTGCTCGTGATGGAGCTCGCGACCGGCGGCGAGCGCACGATCGACGGGATCGCGGACGGGAAGCGCGTCGTCCTCGGCCACCCGAAGACGCGCGAGGCGATGCGCGCCGGGCTCGCGATGTACTTCGTCACGCTCGAGGATGATGAGCTGATGGCGACCGCTGACAAGCTCGTCGAGGAGCTCGCGATCGAGTGGTTCTTCAACATCCAGCTCGTCGGCGAGCACGTGATCGAGATCAACCCGAGGATCTCGACGATCGTCTACCAGGACGACCTGAACCTGCCGTACCTCGGCGTCAAGCGCGCGCTGGGCGAGATCTCGGACGAGGAGCTCGTCGCGCTGCGGTCGCGAATCCAGCCGGGCCGGACGAGCCTGCGCTACTTCGACCAGGTCGACTTCAACGGCCCGGTCGTCGACTCGCGCGCCCACGCGCGTGGCTGAGCGCCCGCTCCGCGTCACCCTACGCCCCGGCCTCGCAGTCATAACAGGTTGACTGTTAGAATCACCGCACCTAAAGAGGAATCTCTTATGAGCGCATCGCCGGGAAAGAATCCGTTCCGCCCGGGCGTG
>JANPKC010000350.1:0-16170 GCA_031425855.1 Actinomycetes bacterium
GGCTGCGGCCAAGTTCCTCACCTGGTCCGACGGTAATTAGGCCGACCGGCCACGGCTAGACTCGCCGCGTGCGTAGCGCCGCGGTCTTCTGTCTCGCCACCTGCATCATCGCGGCAGGCTGCGGCGGCTCCTCCTCAGCGCAGGAGGAGCCGAACGCCCCGACGCTCGAGGCGCTCTGGCGTGCTCCCGGCGAGGACGTCGCCGTCGTTCCCGGCTCGTCCGACTTCGGGACGGGAACGGTCCGGTTCACCTTCCTCGTCATCGACGGCCAGGGCCGGGTCGTCACCCGGCCGACCGCGAAGATCTGGCTCGCCCGCGGGCTGAAGTCGAAGCCGTTCGCGCAGACGACGGCTCGCGCCGAGTCGATCGGCGTCGCCGGTAGCGAGCCTGGGGAGGCGCAGGAGGTCTTTGTCGCGCGGCTCGAGCTGGAGGAGCCGGGCACGTACTGGCTGCTCGCGGAGCCGGTCGGCGGCCGGAAGATCCAGGCGGTCGGCAACGTCGTCGTCAAGGCGCAAACCGCCGCGCCGGACGTCGGCGCCCAGGCGATCGCATCGGAGACGCCGACGCTCGCGAACGCGACGCTGAAGCAGCTCACGACGGCAAAGAAGCCGGACCGGGCGCTCTACCGCAGCTCGATCGCGGCGGCGCTGGCGGCGAAGTCGCCGTTCGTCGTCGTCTTCGCGACGCCGAAGTACTGCACGAGCCGCACCTGCGGGCCGGTCGTCGACGTCGTCAGCACGGTGCGGCGTCGCCACGGTGATGAGGGCATCGGCTTCATCCACGTCGAGATCTACGAGGGCAACGACCCGACCAAGGGCGAGAACCGCTGGGTGAAGGAGTGGAAGCTGCCGTCGGAGCCGTGGGTGTTCGTCGTCGGGGCCGACGGGAGGATCGTGGACCGCTTCGAAGGCACCGTGTCCGTCCGCGAGCTTGACGCCGCGGTCGCGCGTCTCTCGTAGGCCCGGCGTTTCCGGCGTTTTCCGGCCGGGCAAGAGGTGCCGATGAGCCCGAGAGGAAGCCGCACCCGGCGTGCGCTCGAGGTCGGCCGCGTCGCGCGTCGCGGCCGGCTGCTGCGCATGCTCGCGGAGGTCGGCGCGGTCGGCGACAAGCCGGCGACGCGTGAAGGCGCGCAGGCGTTCCGCGAGGGGCTCGAGGAGCTCGGCACCACCTTCATCAAGCTCGGCCAGATGCTCTCCTCCCGGCCCGACCTGCTGCCGGACGTCTACATCGCCGAGCTCGAGCGGCTGGTCGACGACGTGCCGCCGTTCCCCTTCGACGAGGCGCGGCGGATCATCGACGAGGAGATCGGGCTCGAGCTCTTCTCGCGGCTGGACGAGGAGCCGCTCGCATGCGCCTCGATCGCGCAGATCCACAGCGGTCTCCTGCGCACCGGACGGGAGGTCGTCGTCAAGGTGCGCCGCCCGCGGATCGAGGAGGAGGTCGCGCTCGACCTCGACCTGCTCCGGTCGCTGACGTCGTTCGCCGAAGGGCGCTCCCAGACCGCCCGGCTCCTCCAGCTCTCCGCGCTGGCCGACGAGCTCGAGGCTCATCTGACCGCCGAGCTGGACTTCGTCGAGGAGGCGCACGGCTCCGAGTTGATCGCGCGGATCGTGGCCGACCACGAGCACCTCGTCGTGCCGGCGGTGATCCATCCCTACGTCACCGACAGCGTGCTCGTGCAGGAGCGCATCGCCGGGGAGCGGGTGACCGAGTCGCACGGGCTCGACGCCGAGCGCGCGGCCGTGCTGGCGCGTGAGCTCTTCGGCGCCTATGTGCAGCAGATCACCGTGCACGGCGTCTACCACGCCGATCCGCACCGGGGCAACATCCTGCTCACGGACGACGGGCGCCTGGCCCTGCTCGACTTCGGCCTGCTCGGCCGGCTCGACGACGACACGCGGCGGTCGCTCGGGCTGCTGCTGCTCGCGCTCGCGCAGAACCGCGCGGACGACGTCGGCGACCTGATCCTGGGCCTCTCCCTGACGACGCTGAGCTCGGACGAGGCCGGGTTCATCCACGACCTCCGCCGCAAGCTGCCCCGCTACCACTGGCGGCCGCTCTCGGGGATCCGCGCCGGCGAGGCGCTCGCGGACCTGCAGCGGATCGCGCTCGCACACGGGATCGCGCTGCCGACCAGCTTCGCCCTCGTCGGCAAGACGCTGTCGCAGGCCGACTCGGTCGCGCGTGCGCTCGACCCGGCGCTCGACCCGATCGAGCTGCTCGAGGAGGACGGGGTCGAGGTGATGCTGCGTGAGACGGAGCGGCGGCTGGAGCCCTCGAACCTGCTCGCTCTCGCCTACACGCAGGGCGAGCCGCTGCTGCGCATGCCGCGCCGCATCAGCCAGCTCACGTCACGCCTGGAGACGGGGACGCTGAAGGTGGGGATCCAGCCGACCGGGCTCGACGAGCTCGAGCACGTGGCCCGATCGGTCGCGAACCGCCTCGGCGCCGCGATGATCATCTCGGCTCTGCTGGTCGCGTCGGCGCTCATGGCGCGCGTCAACGACACGATCGCCGTGGTCGGGTTCGCGCTCTCCGTCGGTCTCGGGCTCTTCGAGCTCTGGCGGATCCTGAGGACCCCCGGCGACCTCTAGGCGATCTTGCCGCTCGAGCCGACGCGCTCGATCACGACCTGCGGCACGCGCGCCCGCGGGCTGAGCCGCAGGCACATGCGCACGACCTCGGCGCAGTCCTCGGGCTGGATCATCTCGTCGGCGGCCAGGCCGGCGAACGCGGCCATCGGCGTATCGACGAAGCCCGGGCAGATCGCGATCGCGCGGACGCCGTCGTCGTCGAGGTCGGCGTTGAGCGAGTGCGTGAGCGAGATCACCGCCGCCTTCGTCGCCGCGTAGATCGGCAGGATCGGCACCGGCTGCGTTCCGGCGATCGAGGCCAGGTTGACGATCCATCCCTTCGTCTTCCGCAGGTGCGGGATCGCCGCCTGGGAGACGAGTACCAGCCCGCGGAGGTTGATCGCGAGCTGCCGGTCGATGTGCTTCAGCTGGGCGTCCTCGACCCGGCCGGCGATCCCGATCCCGGCCGAGTTGACGAGCAGGTCGAGGCCGCCCGTCCGCTCGACGTGCTCGCGGACGACGCGCTCGCAGTCCTCTGCGCTCGACACGTCCGCCGCGATCGCCGTCGCTCCGAGCTCGGAGGCCGCGGCCTCGACCTTCTCGGCGGTGCGCGAGGCGAGCGTGAGCTCGAAACCCTCGTCGCGCAGCATCCTCGCGATCGCGAGCCCGATGCCGGAAGAGCCCCCGGTGATCAACGCCGACGCCACGTGTTTCGACTATCTCAAAAACGCGCAAGGAGACGTTGACTGGACAGCGAACCTGGGCGCAGAACTCCCAGGCTCCTCCTCTCCCCTGAGTGCGACGGCGGCTCCCCGGCCGCCGTCGCGTATTTTGGAGACGTGCCTGAAAGCTTGACCTCCCTCGCGCCGAGCGGCGGCTGCGCCGCGAAGTACCCGGCCGCCCGGCTCGAGGAGCTGTTACGCGGCTTCGTGCCCGCCGACGCGGAGAACCTGCTCGTCGGGCTGGCACCTGCCGACGACGCCGCCGTCTACAGGCTCGACGACGAGCGGGCGCTCGTGTTCACGCTCGACTTCTTTCCGCCGCTCGTCGACGACCCAGCCCTCTTCGGCCGGATCGCGGCGACGAACGCGCTCAACGACGTCTTCGCGATGGGCGGCGTGCCGCTGCTCGCGCTCTCGATCGCAGCTTTCCCGGAGAGCCTCCCGAACGAGACGCTCGCAGCGATCTTCGGCGCCGCCGACGAGCAGGTGCGGGCGGCGGGCGCGATCCTGGCGGGCGGGCACACGCTGCGGGATGACGAGCCGAAGTACGGGCTCGCGGTCGTCGGCACCGTTCATCCGAAGGGGATCTGGCCGAAGGCGGGCGCGCGGCCGGGCGATGCCCTGTTCCTGACCAAGCCGCTCGGCACGGGCATGCTGTTGCATGCCGCCCGCGAAGGCCGGCGGCACGAGGAAGGGCTCGAGGCAGCGATGCGGGCGATGACGACGCTCAATCGAGAGGCGGCAGACGCGCTGCGGCCGTTCAACCCGAACGCGGTCACCGACGTCACCGGCTTCGGCCTCCTCGGCCATGCGCACGAGATGGCCGAGCGAAGCGGCGTCCGGATCGAGCTCGAGGCAGCGGCGGTTCCGCTCTTCCCCGGCGCCCGCGAGCAGGCGGAGGCCGGGGTTCGCACGGGCGGCGACCGGCGTAACCGCGACTTCGCGGGGCCGCACGTGGAGGCGGAAGCGGTGCCCGACGACCTGGTCGCGCTCGGCTACGACCCGCAGACCTCGGGCGGGCTTCTCGTCTCGCTTCCGTCCGACAAGGCGGCCGTGCTCGGTGCGAGCTTCGCCGAGCGAGATCTCTTCATCGCCCGTGTCGGACGGGTCGTCGAGGGTGCCGGCGTCTCGCTTGCGTAGGCCCGGGCCGCTCTCTCCGCCGAAGTACGCGCGCCTGGCGATCGCCTCGGCGGTGTCGCTCTACGTGATCGTCCTCACCGGGGCCGCGGTTCGCCTGACCGGATCGGGCCTGGCGTGCGAGTCGTGGCCGGGCTGCCAGGAGGGGGCGTTCTTCCCAGCCGTCGGCGAGCACTCGTCGATCGAGTTCGGCAACCGGGTGATGGCGCTCTTCCCGATCTTCCTCTCGCTCGCGGCCTGGGTGTTCGCCTACCGCACCAGCGGCGTGGGTCTCGGCCGCTGGGCGCGCTGGCTGGCCGGCGTCACCTTCCTCGGCACGATTGCGCAGGCGCCGCTCGGCCTGCTGACGATCCGGCTCGACCTCCACCCGCTGATGGTGGCGACACACTTCCTGCTCGCGCTCGTCGTCCTCGCCACCGCCTCCGTGCTGGCCGTCGAGGCCTGGGGGAACGCGCACGGCCGGGTCGAGTCGCCGGCCCCGCGTTGGCTCCGGCTCGTCGGGCTGATGCTCGTGGCCGCCTGCGGGATCCTCGTCGTGACGGGCACGCTCTCGACGGCCGCCGGCCCGCACCCCGGCGACAACGCCGAGATCGAGCGCTTCTGGAACCTCCTCGACGCGGTCTACGTGCACGTCCGGGCCACGGCTGCGTTCGGGATCTCCTTCCTGCTGCTGCTCGTCTGGCTCTACCGCAACCGCGACCGCGCGGGCGTGCTCGCGCCCGGAGCGGGGATCCTGCTCGTGCTGCTGCTCGTCCAGATGGCGGTGGGCGAGCTGCAGTGGCGGAATCAGCTGCCGTGGTGGCTCGTCCTGATCCACGTCGGGCTCGCCGCGCTCGTGTGGGCGTGGACCGTGGCCCTGGCGACCGCCCTCTGGCGCACCCCACGTACAATCGGTAGATGAGCGAGCTGCGGATGGTCGCCCGGCCCGCGCTGCAGCGGCCCGCGCTCGTTGCGGCCTTCCGGGGGTGGAACGACGGTGGCCAGGGCGCGACGCTCGCCGCCGGCTACCTCGCGCGGATCTGGGAAGCCGAGCGTTTCGCCGACATCGACCCGGAGAGCTTCGTCGACTTCCAGGCGAACCGGCCCCACGTGTCGCTCGACGAGGGGCTGACGCGGCGGATCGAGTGGCCCGAGAACGCCTTCTACCACGCCCGGATTCCCGGCACCGAGCGCGACGTGGTGCTGCTGCTGGGCGTCGAGCCGAGCCTGCGCTGGCGCACGTTCAGCAAGCTCGTCGTCGACCTGGCCCGCGAGCTCGACGTCGAGCTGCTCGTCACGCTCGGCTCACTGCTCGCCGACGTGCCGCACACGCGGGCGGCGCCGGTGACGGGTGCCGCAAGCGACCCGGAGCTCGTCGCCAGCCTCGGCCTCCAGCATTCGCGGTACGAGGGGCCGACCGGGATCGTCGGTGTCCTCCAGGACACCTGTCGGCGCGAGGGCATCGCCGCCGCGAGCCTCTGGGCGGCGGTGCCGCACTACGTCTCGCTGGCGCCGAGCCCCCGGGCGGCGCGCGCGCTCTGCGACCGACTCGGCCAGCTGCTCGACGTCCCCGTCGACACGACCGAGCTCGCCGAGGCGGAGGAGTCCTACGCGGAGCAGGTCACCGAGGCTGTTTCCTCGGACGAGGAGACCGCCGCCTACGTTGCCGAGCTCGAGCGGCGGACTGACGAGCTCGATCTCGAGGAGCACGAGGATCTTCCGTCCGGAGACACGCTGGCTGCGGAGCTGACGCGCTTCCTGCGCGAGCGCGACGCCGAGGCCGGCGACGACGGCCCGCGCGAGCAGTAGTCAGGCGGCGGCCAGTGCGGCGGCCAGTGCCGCGCGGCAGCGGCGCTCCACTTCGGCGGCGCCGACCGTCGCGGCGGTGCCGAGCTGGCTGCCGAGGCCGACTGCAAGCGCGCCCGCCTCGAGCCACGGACGGACGCCGTCGGGCGCGATCCCACCGGTGACGAGGAGGCGCAACTCGGGCAGCAGCGGCCGCACCGCCTCCAGGTAGCCCGGCCCCGCGAGCGAGGCGGGGAAGAGCTTCACGACTTCTGCTCCGTCTGCCTGCGCGGCCGCGAGCTCGTGGGCGGTGAAGCCGCCCGGGATCGCGGCGATCCCCGCTGCGCGCGCCGCCGCGACGAAGCCGGGCGGATTCCAGAACGAGACGACGAGCGACGCGCCCGCGTCGGCGAGCCGCGGCACGTCGGCGGCGGTGCGAACGGTTCCCACGGCGACGACGAGGCCGTCTGCGACGAGCGGCGCGATCGCCGTCTCGGCACCGGGCGTCGACATCGTCACCTCGACCATGCGGCAGCCGGCGGCCGCGGCCGCTCGCGCGGTCGCCAGCGTGTCGTCGGCATCGGCGCAGCGAAGGACGGGCAGGACGCGCTGCCGGGCGAGCTCGCCGATCGCGTCCACTGCGTCGCCTAGGACTCGCTCGAGCGCGCCCAGAGGTTGATGTCGGCCTCGGTCGCGTAGCGGTCGATCTCGGCCAGCTCGTCGTCGCCGAAGTCGAGGTTGTCCAGCGCGGCGAGGTTCGTCTCGAGCTGGGCGACGCTGCTCGCGCCGATCAGCGCCGAGGTGACGCGCGGATCGCGGAGCACCCACGCGATCGCCATCTGCGCGAGGCTCTGCCCGCGGCGACCGGCGATCTCGTTCAGCGCCCGCACCTTCGCCAGGGTCTGTTCGTTCAGCTGGTCGGGCGACAGCGAGAGGTCGCGGCTCGCGCGCGAGCCCTCGGGGATCCCGGTCAGATAGCGGTCGGTGAGCACGCCCTGCGCGAGCGGCGAGAAGGCGATGCAGCCGAGGCCCTCGTCGCCGAGCACGTCGAGCAGCTCGGGCTCGATCCAGCGGTTCAGCAGCGAGTACGAGGGCTGGTGGATCAGCAGCGGCGTCCCGAGCCCGCGCATGATCGCCGCCGCCTCGCGGGTCTTCTCCGGCCCGTAGGAGGAGATGCCGACGTAGAGCGCCTTGCCCTGCTGCACGGCCGAGTGCAGTGCGCCCATCGTCTCCTCGAGCGGCGTCTCCGGGTCGACGCGGTGGGAGTAGAAGATGTCCACGTAGTCGACCTGCATCCGCGCGAGGGACTGGTCGAGGCTCGCCAGCAGGTACTTGCGCGAGCCCCACTCGCCGTACGGGCCGGGCCACATGTCGTAGCCGGCCTTGGTCGAGAGCAGGAGCTCGTCGCGGTAGGGCCGGAAGTCCGCGTGGAAGAGCAGTCCGAAGTTCTTCTCCGCCGAGCCGTAAGGCGGCCCGTAGTTGTTCGCGAGGTCGAAATGGGTGACGCCGAGGTCGAAGGCGCGGCGGAGCATCGCCCGAGCGGTCTCCAGCGGCCGATCGTCGCCGAAGTTGTTCCAGAGCCCGAGCGTGACCGTCGGCAGCTGCAGCCCGCTGCGGCCGCTGCGGCGGTACTGCATGCGCTCGTAGCGCTCGGGGGCAGCGGTGTACACGGCCGCGACCCTAACCGAAGGTGAAGGCGTAGGCCGCAAGGCCCGGTGTGAACCGGAGCTCGAGCAGGTGGTCGCCGATCTGCGGCCGCTCGACGAGCGTGTAGAGCCGGTCGCCGCTCACCTGCACCGTCCGCTCCCGCTTGCCGTCGACCAGCACCTCGACCGTTCCCCTGCCGGTGAGCACGAGGTGGACGTCGCGGGCGCGGTACTGGAGCCGGAGCCCGGCGCTGAGACCGGCGACCGCGCGCTCGTCCTGCACCGTCCAGACCCCGCCGAACGCGAGCTCGTTGTCGGAGAGTCCGCGGGGGAAGGTGTACGCGTGCCGCTTCTTCTCCACGACCTGGTCGCCGCCGTTCCGGTCGAGCCGGGCAAAGCCGAGATAGCTCTCGGGCGTGACGAGCCCCCGCGGGCTGTCGTCGGCGAGCCCGGATGCAGGCGGCGCGTCCTCGCCGAGGAGCGTCCTGATCGCCTCCTCGGTCTCGGCGTACTCGCCCTCGCCGAAGTGGAAGTAGCGGACATGCCCGTTCCGGTCGATCAGGTACTTGGCCGGCCAGTACTGGTTGCGCCAGGCGCTCCAGGTGCCGAATTCGTTGTCGAGCGCGACCGGGTAGCGGATGCCGAGCTCCTGGACGTTCTCGCGCACGTTCGACTCGACCCGCTCGAACGCGAACTCGGGCGAGTGGACGCCGACGATCGTCAGCCCCGCGTCGCGGTAGCGCCCGTCCCACGCGCGGATGTACGGCAGCGTGCGCAGGCAGTTGATGCACGAGTACGTCCAGAAGTCGATCAGGACGACGCGGCCGCGCAGACCGGAGAGCGTCAGCGGCTCCGAGTTGAGCCAGCGCGAGATCCCGCGGAACTCGGGGCCCGGGCCGTAGTTCTCGAGCTTCCCGTCGCTTTCGCCGGCCACCTCCGGGTCGCGGCCGCCGGTCAGCTCGCGCAGCTCCCGCCGTGCGCCGCCGGAGCGCTCGAAGCGCTCCTGCAGCGACTCCGTGTAGCCGGGGATCGCGGTCTGGAGGTTCCGGTCGGCGCCGAGCGCAATCGCGACGGCCGCGGCCGCGACGAGGACGCCGGACACGCGGCGCACGGTGTCTGCCCTGGCGCGGAAGGCTCGGGCCGCTCTCGCGCCCGCGAAGGCGATCGCGAGCATCGGCACGGCGGCTCCGACCGCATAGGCGAGCGTGAGCAGGACGCTGTCGAGCCCGATGTCGCGCCGTGCCGCGATCACCGTCACGGCAGCGAGCACGGGGCCGGCGCAGGGGACGAAGACGAGCCCGAGGCTTGCGCCGAGCAGGAAGCCGCCGCCCAGGTCGCCGCCGCTTCGCCGGGTCAGGAACTGCAGCGGCCGCGCGAGCCACTCGGCCACCTGCGGCACGAGCAGCGAGAGCGCGACGACGAAGAGGAGTCCGATCGCGACGTTGCGAAGCAGGTCGTCCGGCAGGCCGAGCAGGTCGAGCAGCCAGGCCGCAAAAAGGGTGAAGACGGTGAAGCTGACGACGATCCCCGCGACGATCGCGAGCGGGCGGCGGCCGGTGGCCCCGCCGGCGAGCACGATCGGGAGGACGGGCAGGACGCACGGCGACAGCGCCGTGACGACGCCCGCGACGAATCCGATAGCGAGCAGGAGCAGCATCGAGGGTCCTTCGCTACTCGGCCGCGGGCGGTTCGGGCGCGGGCGTCTCCGAGGACGTCGCGCGGCCTTCGCTCGACGCGCCTGAGGGCTTGCGCCGCCTCCGGCGCCGCGACTTCGCCTTCGGCGCTCCGTCGGCCCGGTCGGCAGGCGTGCCGCCGTTCGACGAGGCTGCGCTTTCGCCGGGCTGCTGCGCCTGGCCCTCGCCCGGCTTCTTCTTGCGCTTCCGCCGCCGCGACTTCCGCGACGGAGCCTTCGGCGCCGGCAGGTTGTCGGCGAGCGCGTTCGCGATCTCCTTGATCTCGCCGATCTCCTCACGGGCCCGGTCGAGCGTGTTGTTGGCCCGCGGCGTGTAGCCCTCGGACGACGCGAGCAGCGCGGCGCCGAAGTCGACCGGCAGCGCCTTCGCGACCTGGACCAGCTTCTGCACGTTCTCCTCGTGCCGGTGGCCGCGTGAGTTGGCGACGGCGCCGAGCAGGCGCTTCGCCTCCGGGAACTCGGCGCTCGCGCGCCGGTCCTGCACCTTTCGCGTCGTCTTCGCGAGCTTCCACGTCCAGCGCTGGAGGATCTGATCGGGCGCGTTCGCCTTGCCCTCGCCGATCGCGCGCAGCAGGATCCGGACACCGGCGGCGCGGTCCTTCTCCCAGGGCGGCGCCTGGCCGACGAGCGTGACGAGATCGTCGAAGTCGGCGCGCTCGACGATCATCGAGACGCGGTCCTGGAGCGCGGTCATCCGCAGCCGCCGGTTCGGGTTCTCTGCGGCGCAGACCGAGAGGAAGGTCTCGAGCGCGGGCTTCGAGGCGCGCGCCTCGGCGAACTTCTTCGCGAACTCGGCTCGCTGGTCGAAGCGGAGCTGGCGTCCGGCGATCGTCGCCCAGTAGCGCTGCTCGTCCTCGTCGAGGTACTTGGGGTCGATCCGCTGCCATTCGCGCTGGATCACCGCCAGCCGTCTCGCGACGTCCGCGGTGACCGGGACGAGCCACGGCGCCGGCGAGAGGCGGCGGCGGGCCCGGCGCTGGACGCGGCGGCGGGGCGCAGGGGTGACCCGGGCGCCCTCGCGGTAGAAGTCGGACTCGAGCAGCGAGTGGAGCGAGACGACACGGTCGTTGTGCGTGGCCGACTTCGGCGTGAAGTCGACGACGATGCCGGCCTCCTTGCGCGGGTGCGTCCGCATGATCCGGCCGATCCGCTGCTGGTAGACGCGCTTCGACGCCGTCGGTGCGAGATGCATGCAGACGGTCGCGCGCGGCGAGTTCCAGCCCTCCGCGAGCAGCATCGCGTTGATCAGGACGTTGATGTCGCCGCGCTCGTAGGCGGCGAGCGTCTCCGCGAGCTTCACCGGCGGCGTCCGGCCCGAGACCGCCTCCGCCTTCAGTCCGGCGGCGCGGAACTCCTGCGCGAGGTTGTACGCGTGGTCGACGCCGGCTGCGTAGACGATCCCGGGAGTCGAGTCGAAGCGCTCGCGGTAGAGGCTGGCGGCCGCCTGGTTCAGGGCCTGATGGTCGAGGGCGGCGGCGAGGGCGCGCTCCTCGAAGTCGCCGCCGACGATCGGGACGGCGTTGATCGCCGCGGCCGGCGGCACGCGCAGGCAGCGGAGCGGCGCGATCAGCCCGCGGCGGGCGGCGTCGGTCAGCGGCAGATCGTCGACCGAGGCGGGGAAGACGTCCGAGACCTGCTTCGCGATCAACTGCTCGGTCGCGGTCATGCCGATGTAGAGCGGCTCCGAGAAGCTGCGGATCGCGGCGCTCGTCTTCTCGCCGAGGGCGGTGTGGGCCTCGTCGCAGATCACGAGCTGGTACGCCTCGCGCGAGACCGAATCGGCGTGGCGCGCGAACCAGGCATAGGTCTGGATCGTGATCGGGTTGTCGCTCGGCGGGGTCTGGTCGCGCAGGATTGCGTCGACGAAGCGGCTGCCGTAGCCCTCGGTGGTGAGGTCGCCGGTGAACTGGGTGACGAGCAGGCGCCGGTGGGTGAGGATCAGGATCCCGAGCGTGCTCGCCGCCTCGACGAACCCGGCGGCGGCGATCGTCTTGCCGGAGGCCGTGGGGTGCCGGAAGCGGTAGCGGCGGACGGCGCCGGGGTCCTCGCCCTTGAACTCCGGCTCGTCGTCGGCCTCGGCGTCCTCTTCGGCGGGCTCGAGCTCGTCCTCCTCGTCGGCATCGTCCGCCTCGTCGGGCTCGGCGTGACCGTTCCCGTTCAGGTCCTCGGCCTGGCGCTGGTTCGCGGCGATCAGCTCCGTCAGCATGCCGGCGAGCGCGTCGATCTGGTGCTTGCGCAGCTCGGTGCCGGACGCGGTCGCGGGCGGCTTCGAGGAGAGAACCCGCTCGAGCCCGAGCAGGAGGCCGAAGCGAACCTTCCAGCCGGCCGAGGGAGCGCGGCTCCCGGCCTCGATCTCGGTCAGCGCCGCATCGAGCGCGGCCCGGCGGGCGGTTCCGGGCGCAAGCGCCTCGGCCGGATCCTCGCCGGGATAAAGGAAGGGCTCTCCAGCCCATTCCTGCGCACGGAGCGCGTCGGCGCTCAGGCCACCTGACGCGTCCGACGTGAGTGTCGGGTTCAGTATCGCTTCTGACATCTGCGCAGCACGAAGACGGTGGTGCTGCTTTCCTCAGGAGTGCGCGCTCGTGCTCTTTGTGCCCTCTGAAGCGGACGAACGGCGCCCTCGGAGCATAGCCGAACTTCCGGTCGGCGGTAAGGCCCTATCCTGCCTTCGTGGCCGATTGGGACGAGTTGCGGCGCGGCGCGGAGGCGCGCTACGAGGACGGGGCGCAGCGGCTTCCCGACGATCGCGATGCGCGGCAGAAGCAGCTGACGCGGATGGGGAACGCGGCCGGGGCGGCCGGGCTCGCCGAGCTGATGGCCGGCCGGGACGGGCGGCGGTGGCTCACCCGTGCCGCCGAGCGCTACCGCGAGAGCTGGGCCGACGCGCCGCCGGGGAGCTGGGGCCGGCCGATCGGCGCGATCAAGGCGCGGATCCTCGCCGGCGAGTGGGGCGGCGCCGAGGCGGACGCGCGCTGGGCGATCGAGGCGGGTGCCGGCGAGGCCGAGTCGCCGATCGGCCGCTACGCCGCCGCGCTCGCCCACGGCGTTCTCGGCGAGTGGGGCGAGATGCGCGGCCACGCCGACTTCGCGCGAACCCACGAGGCGTTTCCCGGCGAGGTGGCCGACGCGCTCGCGTTCATCGCCGCGGAGGACGTCGTCGGCTACGCCGAGGCGGTCGAGGCGGTGCTCGAGTCGTTCGAGAGCCGCGACGAGTATCTCGAGGGCATGCCGGTCGCGGACACGGTGCTCGTGCTGCAGGCCCTCGCCGCCCGGCGCGGGATGGCGGCCGAGCTCGAATCGGAGCTGCTGCCGTGACGCGTCCCGTGATCCTGTACGACGGCACCTGACGCTTCTGCCGCTTCGCGGCGCGTGTCGCCGCGCGACTCGACCGCGGCCGCTACGCCTGGCTGCCGTTCGAGGACGAGGCGGCCGAGCCGCTGCTCGAGCGGGTTCCGGAGGCGATCCGCTTCGAGAGCGCCCACGTCGTCCGGCTGGACGGGTCGGTCTGGAGCCCCGCGAGCGCGCCGTACCGGCTCGTGGCCCGCAACCGCCATCGCCTCGGCCCGCTCGTCCCGGACGGCCCCGGCCCGCGCCGCCACCCGTAGCTTGTGTTGTTCCAACACAAAGTCGGCTCGCCCGGCGTCGCCGGGCGCTCGAACGAGAGCTTGTGTTGTTTCAACACAAGCTCAGAGCCGCGCCGCGGCCGGGGCGTCGAGGAGCGCGATCGTCTCGACGCCGCGGATCATGCTCGCCGGGATCTCCGGCGTCGGCTCGTCCCCGAACGCGCGGCGGACGGCCTCGGCCTTCGATTCGCCGGTGACCAGGTAGACGACGAGGCGGGCGGCCGCGAAGACCGGCGGGGTCAGCGTCACCCGCTCCACGAACGGCTCGAGGCCCGGCTCGGCCGTGACGGCTCGGCGCTCGAGCTCGCCGAGTGCGGGCGCATCCGGGAAGAGCGAGGCCGTGTGCCCGTCGTGCCCGACCCCGAGCAGCGCGAGGTCGAGGGTGACGCCCGCGAGCTCATCGCCGTATCCGGCCGCCGCGACCTCGCCGCCGAGCTCGGTCTGCACCCGGTGCACGGCCGGTGCGGCCGACAGCCGGTCCAGCAGCGACTCCCGGGCGAGGCGGTAGTTCGAGCGCTCGTCGTCGGATGGGACGACTCGCTCGTCGCCGAACCAGACGTGGGCGCCCGACCAGTCCGGGCGGAGCCCCGCCGCCAGCCTGTACGCGCTCGCCGGGGTCGAGCCGCCGGCGAGCGCGACGTGACCGGCCGCCTGCACGAGCAGCTCGGCGGCGGCATGGGCGGGATCGTCGACGACGCGGAGGTCGAGCGTCACGCGTCGCCGCGGGCGAGCTCGCGCGAGCGGTCCATCGCCGCCTGAATCGCGTTCAGGAAGGCGGCGCGCACGCCGGCCTGCTCGAGCTCGCGGATCGCGGCGATCGTCGTCCCGCCCGGCGAGGTGACCATCTCGCGGAGCTCCACCGGGTGCATCTTCAGGTCGCGCAGCTGTTTCGCCGTCCCGAGCATCGTCTGGACGACCAACTGCGTCGAGATCTCGCGCGAGAGGCCGAGCAGGATCCCGGCCTCGATCATCGCCTCGGCGAGCAGCGCGAAGTAGGCCGGGCCCGACCCCGACACCGCCGTGACCGCGTCCATGTACGGCTCCGAGACGCGAACGACCGCACCCAGGTGGCGCAGGGCCTCCTCCGCGAGCGTCAGGTGCTCCTCGGCCGCGTGGGCGCCTGCGCAGACGCCGGCCATGCCCTCGTGCACGACGGCCGGCGTGTTCGGCATCGCGCGCACGACCGGCACGCCGCTGCCGAGGTGCCGCTCGATCGCGGCCGTGGGGATCGCGGCGGCAATCGAGAGCACCGTCTGCTCCGGCTGGATCAGCGGGCCGACCTCGCCGAGCAGCGCCTCGATGTCCTGCGGCTTGACCGCGACGACGACGAGCGCGGCGCCGGCCACGGCCTCCGCGTTGGAGAGCGTGACGTCGATCCCGTGCCGCTCGCGCAGCTCGGCGGCGCGCTCCTCGCGGCGGGTCGAGGCGGTCAGCTCGGCGGGCGAGCGCCAGCCGGAGGAGAGCAGCCCGCCGATCAGCGCCTCGCCGATCTGCCCGGCGCCCAGTACCGCGATCCTCCGCTCGTCGACGGCCATCGCCGAAGTGTAGGCCCCGGTCTAGGAAAGGTCGGGAACGTCGACGCGGTCGCGCTCGCCGATCTCGCGCATCACCCTCGCCGGATTGCCGACCGCGACGACGTTCGCGGGCAGGTCGCGCGTGACCACGGCTCCCGCCCCGACGACGGTGTTGTCGCCGATCGTCACGCCGGGGCAGACGATGACGCCGCCGCCGAGCCAGACGTTGTCACCGATCGCGATCGGCCTTGCGTACTCCCAGCCGCGCCGCCTCGGCTCGGGGTCGATCGGATGCGTCGCGGTCAGGATCTGGACGCTCGTCGCGATCTGGCACGCCGCGCCGATCCTGATCGGGGCGACGTCGAGCATGACGCAGTCGAAGTTGACGAACGTCCCGGCGCCGATCGTGATGTAGGTGCCGTAGTCGCAGCGAAACGGCGGCCGGACCACGACGCCCTCGCCGACCTCGCCGAGCAGCTCCCGCAGCAGCCGGTCACGCTCGTCCTGCTCCGCGTGCCGGGTCGCGTTGTAGCGCTCCATCAGCTCGTGCGCGTGCGCCTGGTCGGCGGCGATCTGCGGATCGTCGGCGAGGTAGAGCTCGCCGCGCAGCATCCGCTCCTTCATGCAGCTAGAGCGTCGTCGGCGCGAGGCGCTCGGCGAGCGCGGTCAGGACGCCGACCGCGATCTGCGGCGAGCGGTCGAGCAGCTGCCGGAACGCGCGGTCGGTGATCACGAGCGCACGCACCGGAGACGTCGTCGTGATCGTCGCGTTCCGCGGCGTCTTCGAGATCAGCGCGATCTCGCCGAAGAAGTCGCCGGCTCCGATCGACGCCACCTTCTTGCCGCCGCGCTCGACCTCCGCCGTCCCCTCGACGAGAACGAAGAACTCGCGGCCCGTGTCGCCCTCCTTGATCAGGACCTTGCCTTCCGGCAGGTCGATCTCGTCGGCGATCGAGGCGATCTCGGCCAGCTCCTGCTTCGAGGCCGACGAGAAGAGCGGGACGGTCTTGATCAGATCGATCTTGGTGTTGTGGCCAAGCTTCATGCCGCGATCCTATGCCAGCGTTACGCCACTCGGCAACGGGCGAGCCGCGCGAGGTCGGCATTTGCCCCCGGAACCAGCCCCGCGCTCCAGCCGCGCATCAGGTAGAGGCCCGCCAGCCCGGCCCACTCCTCGTATGGCGCGAGCAGCTCCGCGGTCTCGTAGATCTCGACCCAGCGGCCCCAGAGCGCGGAGCAGAGCTTGACCAGGCCGAGGTCGCCGACCAGCCCGTGCCGGAAGCTGCCGAGCCCTTCGAGCGCGATCACGCCGAGCGACCAGGGGCCGAGCCCGCGCTCGCGGAGCAACCGCGCCTCCACCGCCTCGATCGGGCGGTTGCGCAGCCCTTCGAGATCGACCGTGCGGCAGACGCGGACGAGTGTCGACGCGCGATGGGTCGCGAGGCCGAGCCGGCGCAGCGCGGCGGGCGCGAGCGCGGCGAGCGTGTCGCGCGTCGGG
>JANPKC010000351.1:0-2598 GCA_031425855.1 Actinomycetes bacterium
CGCAACACTCACCCGCGTCCTCGGCGACATCCAGCTCGCCGAGGACGCGGTGCAGGACGCCTTCGCGACCGCGCTCGAGCGGTGGCCGCGAGACGGGACGCCGACGAACCCCGGCGCGTGGATCATCACGACCGCGCGCAACCGAGCGATCGACCGGCTCCGCCGCGAGCAGGTCTTCGCGCGCAAGGCGGAGCTGCTCGCCCGGCTGGAGTCCCTGCCCGCCGAGGAGGACGACGTGAGCTCGATCCCCGACGACCGGCTCGCCCTGGTCTTCACGTGCTGCCATCCGGCGCTCGCCGCCGAGTCGCGCGTGGCGCTGACGCTGCGCGAGGTCGCCGGCCTGACCACCACCGAGATCGCACGCGCCTTCCTGGTCGCCGAGCCGGCGATGGCGCAACGGCTCGTGCGGGCGAAGAAGAAGGTCCGCGACGCAGGCATCCCCTTCCGCGTCCCGCCCGACCACCTGCTGCCGGAGCGGCTCCGCTCCGTGCTCGCGGTGCTCTACCTCGTCTTCAACGAGGGCTACTCGGCCAGCGGCGGCGACACGGCCGTCCGCGACGAGCTCTGCGACGAGGCGATCCGGCTGGCGAAGCTGCTCGCCGTGCTGATGCCCGACGAGCCGGAGGCGCTCGGCCTGCTCGCGCTGATGCTCCTGCACGACGCGCGCCGGGAGGCACGGCTCGGGGACGGCGGCGAGATCGTCCTGCTCGCCGACCAGGACCGGAGCCGTTGGAACCGGGCACGCATCGACGAGGGCACGCGGGTGCTCGAACGCGCGCTCTCCCACGGAGCCCCCGGCGCGTACCAGCTGCAGGCGGCGATCGCAGCGCTGCACCTGGAGGACGAGACGGACTGGCCACAGATCGCCGCGCTCTACGCCCAGCTCGTGCGGATCGAGCCCTCGCCGATCGTCGAGCTGAACCGCGCCGTGGCCGTGGCGATGGCGGACGGCCCGGAACGCGGGCTCGAGCTCGTCGAGCGGATCGACCTGCCCGGCTACCACCTCCTCCACGCCGCCCGGGCCGACTTCCTCCGCCGGCTCGAGCGCAACGACGAGGCCGCGGCGGCGTACCGCAGCGCGCTCTCGCTCGAGATGAACGCGGGCGACCGGAGCTTCCTCGAAAGGCGCCTGGCCGAGGTGGTACGTTCGTGATGTGTACCGCGAGCGCCTGCCCCAGCTCGACGGCGGCCTCTTCCTGACCGACGGCGGCATCGAGACGACGTTGATCTTCCACCACGGGCTCGAGCTGCCGCTCTTCGCAGCCTTCGACCTGCTGAAGGACGACGAGGGCACGGAGCAGCTCCGCCGCTACTACGCGCCCTACGCGGTCGCCGCGCGCGAGCGCGGGCTCGGCCTCGTGCTCGAGGCCCCGACGTGGCGCGCGAGCCCCGGTTGGGCGGCGAAGCTGGGCTACACGCCCGAGCAGCTGGACGCGCTCAACCGCAAGGCGATCGCGTTGATGGACGAGCTCCGCACCGAGTACCGGGCCGGCGCGCCGGTGGTGATCAGCGGCTGCATCGGCCCGGAGGGCGACGGCTATGCGCCCGACACGATGCTCACCGCCGAGGAGGCCGAGCGCTATCACGCCGTCCAGATCGGGACGTTCGCCGACACGCCCGCCGACATGGTCACGGCGATCACGATGACCTACGCGGAGGAGGCGACCGGCGTCGCGCGCGCGGCCGCCGCAGCCAGGATGCCGGTCGTGATCTCGTTCACGCTCGAGACGGACGGCCGCCTGCCGAGCGGCCAGGCTCTCGGCGGCGCGATCCAGCAGGTCGACGACGCCACGAACGGGGCGCCGGCGTACTTCATGATCAACTGCGCGCACCCGACCCATTTCGCGGACGCGCTCGCCGGCGGCGAGCCGTGGACGCGGAGAATCGGCGGCCTGCGCACGAACGCGTCCACCAAGAGCCACGCCGAGCTGGACGAGGCGGAGGAGCTCGACGAGGGTGACCCGGCCGACCTCGCCGAGCGCCACGCGGCGCTCAAGCAGCTGCTTCCGGGCGTGAACGTGCTCGGCGGCTGCTGCGGCACCGACCACCGCCACGTCGGCGCGATCTGCAGCGCGTGGGTCACCGGCGCCGACGCCCGAACGTAGAGAATCGCCCGATGAGGGTCTCCGCGAAGGTCGACTACGCGCTGCGCGCAGCCACCGAGCTCGCCGCGTCGCCGCCCGGCTACGTGAAGGCCGAGCGTCTCGCGAACGCACAGGAGATCCCGCTCAAGTTCCTCGAGAACATCCTGCTCGAGCTGCGGCGCGCCGAGATCGTCGCCAGCCAGCGCGGCGCCGAGGGCGGGTACAGGCTGGCGAAGCCCGCAGAGGAGATCAGCCTCGCCGACGTGATCCGCGCGGTCGAGGGGCCGATGGCCGCGGTGCGCGGACAGCGCCCGGAGGACGTGCCCTATTCAGGCTCGTGCGCGGCGCTGCAGGAGGTCTGGATCGCCGTTCGCGCGAACCTGCGCGCGGTGCTCGAGGAGACCTCGCTCGCGGATGTCGCGGCAGGCACGCTCCCCGATCACGTGCGTGCGCTGGCCGCCGGGCCGGACGCCTGGTCGAGCGGCGCGGCCCGCGCCTCCCGGCCCGCGGACTG
>JANPKC010000352.1:0-2028 GCA_031425855.1 Actinomycetes bacterium
GGCGTGATCGCCTCGCCGTCGCGTCGCACCAGCTGGGTGAACACCGCGACCCCGCCGAAGCGCTCTGGACGGAGGCTGAGAAACTGCTCTCCGTCGGGGTCGCCGATGATGTCGAGCTGCGCGGCCAGGTCGACGAGACGCTCCAGTCTCGGGCGCGCGACCTCCCGCCCCGGCTCGACATCATCGGCGACCCCGACGGAGAGCAGTTTCTCAGCCTCCGTCCAGAGCGCTTCGGCGGGGTCGCGGTGTTCACCCAGCTGGTGCGACGCGACGGCGAGGCGATCACGCCGCCGGGAGCATCCGGGCGGCTCCCTGTGTCCGACCGCGCACGTTCGGCGGCAGAGGGGAACGTCGATGACCCGTTCTTCGAGGACGCCACGGTCCAAGGCACCCACGTGCGCGTGCTGACGCTGCCCCTCGGCCAGGGCTACGCGGTTCAGGTCGCGCGGTCGCTGGAGGAGGTCGACCGCGTGCTCGGCCGGGTGACGCGCTGGCTGATCGCGCTCGCTCTGGCAGGGATCGGGCTCGCGGCGGGGCTCGGCCTGCTCGTGGCGCGCGCGGTCCTCGCACCCGTGCAGCGGCTGACCCGCACGGCCGAGGAGGTCTCGGAGACGAGGGATCTCTCCCGCCGGATTGAGGCCGCGGGCAGCGACGAGCTCTCCCGCCTCGCGACGACCTTCAACACGATGCTCGGCGCGCTCGAGGACTCGGCACGCGCGCAGCGCCAGCTGGTCTCGGACGCGTCGCACGAGCTGCGCACCCCGCTGACAAGCCTGCGCACGAACATCGAGGTGCTCGCCCGCGACCAGGCGCTCCCACCCGGCGACCGCGAGCAGCTGCTCCGCGACGTCACCGAGCAGCTGACCGAGATGACGGCGCTGATCGCCGAGCTCGTCGAGCTCGCCCGCGGCGACCAGGCTCCGGCCGACCCCGAGGACGTTCGACTCGACCTCGTCACGGCGGACGCGATCGAGCGGACGCGGCGGAACCGTCCCGGCGTCGGCTTCAGGGCCGACCTCGAGGAGTCTCCGATCCGCGGCGTTCCGGCGAACATCGAGCGGGCGGTCTCGAACCTGCTCGACAACGCCGCCAAGTGGAGCCCCGCCGGAGCCGAGGTCGAGGTGACGGTGCGCGACGGCGAGGTCGTCGTCCGCGACCACGGCCCGGGGATCGACGAGGAAGACCTTCCGTTCGTGTTCGATCGCTTCTACCGGGCGTCGTCGGCCCGGGGCCTGCCGGGCTCCGGCCTCGGGCTCGCGATCGTCCGCCAGGTGGCCGAGGCGCACGGAGGCGCCGTCACCGCCGACCGCGCGGCGGACGGGGGCACGGTGATGCGGCTGACCCTGCCCGCCGACTCGCACAAGACTTAGAAACCTCTTCAGCTGCCCTCAGGGAGCTCTTAGACCGCCCGGCGAACCTGGGTGAGTCCAGGCAACGCACCCGAAAGGAGCAGGAAGATGAACAGACTCAAGCTCAAGATCGCAGGCGGCACGGCAGCACTGGTCGCCGTCCTCGGCGGGGGCGCGGCCGTCGCCGCGACCCAGCTCTCGCCCACCGAGGAGAGCGACGCCATCGTCGCCGACGCCGCGAAACAACTCGGCGTCAGCACCGCGAAGCTCGACGCGGCGCTGAAGCAGGCGCTCGAGAATCGCGTCGACGCGGCCGTCGAGGCCGGCACGATCACGGCGGCGCGCGCGGCCGAGCTGAAGCAGCGAATCGAGGCCGGCGACGTTCCGCTCGTCGGAGTCGGGCCTGGAATGGGGCACCGCGGCGGCGGGGGCCACCACGGCTTCGTCGACGTTGCCGCCGCGGCCGAGTACCTCGGCGTCACCGAGGCCCAGCTCCGCACGAGCCTCGAGGACGGCGACACCCTGGCGGAGATCGCCAAGGCCAAGGGCAAGACCGTCGCCGGGCTCACCGACGCGCTCGTCGCGGCGGCGAAGGCCGACCTCGACGCGAAGGTCGAGGAAGGCCGGCTGACCGCAGCCCAGCGGACGTCGATCCTCGCGGGCCTGAAGTCGCGGATCG
>JANPKC010000353.1:0-10886 GCA_031425855.1 Actinomycetes bacterium
ACAAGGGCTCCGGGCCGCCTCTTTCGTCATCTGCGATTCCACCTTCACGGAGACGGCCACGAAGGCGTCGGCGAGGACGTGACGTACGAGGAAGAGCACCACCAGGGCTTCGAGCTCCCGGATCTGACGGGCGAGCACACCCTCGACTCCTTCTCGGAGCTCGTCGCCGCTGCGCCGGGGTACCGCCGCTGGGGGCTCGAGTCCGCCGCCCTCGACCTGGCACTCCGCCAGGCGGGGCTGTCGCTCGCCGCAGCGGTCGGCCGCGAGCCGCAGCCGGTCCGGTTCGTCGTCTCGCAGCGAAAGGTGCTCGAGCTGCTCGCGCTCTACCCGGAGCTCCGATTCAAGCTCGACGCGCTCGACGCCTGGACGGACGAGACCGCGGCCGAGCTGGCAGCGACGGGGGCCGTCGACGTCGTCGACCTGAAGGGCCTCTACGAGGGCGACTGGCTCGACGCGACGCCGTCCGCGGAGCTCTACGGCCGCGTGGCCAAGGCGTTCCCGGACGTCTGGCTCGAGGATGCACGGTTGAACGAGGAGACGCGCCCGGTGCTCGAGCCCCATCGCGCGCGGCTGACCTGGGACCTCCCGATCCGCTCGGTCGAGGACGTCGACGCGCTCGAGTGGGCGCCGATCTGCCTGAACTCGAAGCCGTCGCGCTTCGGCAGCGTCGAGCGCCTGCTCGACTTCTACGACCACTGCGCCGCGAAGGGGATCGCCGTCTACGGCGGCGGCCAGTTCGAGCTCGGGCCGGGGCGCGGGCAGATCCAGCACCTCGCGTCCCTCTTCCATGCCGATGGGCCGAACGACGTCGCGCCGAAGGAGTACAACGACGGCGGCCCGAGGCCGGGGCTGCCGCAGAGCCCGCTCCCGCCCGCGTCGCGGGAGCCCGGCTTCCGTTGAGTCGTCCGGGTGGCCGCGAAGCGGCCCTTCAGGGGTCTTCGCGCGATCGGAATCTGCTTCCGCAGACTCCGATCCAGCGCCGCTAGGACAGCGCGCCGAGCAGCGTGTCGATCTCGACGAGCTCGAGCGACTGCAGCTTGGCGCTGCCGCGGGCCCCGAGCGCGAGCGAGATCTTGGCCACCGTCGCCGCGTCCGGCGCCTCGACGATGTTGACGAAGTCGTACTCGCCGAGCGTCGCCCACTGGTGCAGGACCTTCGCGCCGAGCTCCTCGACGTCGTGGTTGACCTCGCGGAGGCGGCTCGGATTCGCCTTCAGCGTCTGCACGCCCTGCGGGGTCAGCGTCGTCAGCATCAGGTAGGTCGGCATCAGCGTCTCCTCTTGGCGCGGGGGCTCGAGTCTACTCGGGCCGCCTGGTCGTAGTAGAGCAGCGCCGCGCCGAGGAAGAGAAGCGGCGAGACGACGAGGTCGGCGACGAAGATCGCGGCGCGGACGGTGTTGTCGGCCTGCTCGCGGAGCAGGAAGGCGAGCGAGATGCGGGAGAGGACGAAGACGATCACGAGCGTCGCGAGCGAGCCGAGCGCGTGGACGTAGTCGGCGCGGCAGAGCTCGACCGCACGGCGCAGCGCTCTCCGCGGCGGCGCGTCCTCGATCATCACGACCGGCACGACCAGCCCGACCAGCGCGAGCCAGGCGACCGAGAGGATCGCGAACCAGGGGAAGAAGAAGGCGGCAGGGAGGAACACGAGCGACCCGAGCAGGAAGGCGCGGATCCAGGTCGCGCGGCCCGGCCGGACGTCGCCGGCGATCGCAGAGGCCCACGCGTACGCGAGCGTGAACGCCGGCGTGGCGACGACGAGGATCGCGATCTTCTCGGCGGTGCTCGAGCCCACCGCGAGCGTGTCGGACGCCGCGAGCGGCAGCCCGAGCGGCAGCGCGATCCGGAAGCGGCGGCCGAAGAGGCGGATCGCCTCGGCGACGACCTGGCCGACCGTGCGCGTCTCCGGCGGGAGCGGCGGGGGGAGCGGCGCCTTGGTGCTCACGCGCCGGACGCTACCGCGACGAGCCGGGGCAGCGTCTCGGAGAGCCTCGCGAACGCCTCCTCGAACCGCCACAGCGTCCGGTCGGCCTCGCCGATCGCGTTCGAGACGACCCTGACCTCGACCGCAGGCACGCCGGCGAGCTCACACGCGCGCAGCACCGCGAACCCCTCCATCGCCTCGACGTCGACGCCGTGCGAGCCGCCGACGCGCGCACTCGTCCCGATCGGGCACAGCTCGGCGTCGGTGAACGCGGCGCGCAGCCGGGCGAGCAAGCCCGGGTCCGGCAGCGCGCGGGCGGGGACGAGCGGCCCGTCCGCGTCGCAGTAGACGGCCTCCGAGCCGAGCACGAGCGTCAGCGGCTCGAGGCGGTGGGCGCCGGCGATCCCGACGTGGAGAACGGCGGACGGGCGCTCGTCGGCGAGCGCACGGGCCGTCGCGGCGGCGGCTTCGACCGGCCCGATCCCGCAGACGAGTGTGGAAGCACCGTCGACGTGCGTCAACTCACGGTCGGTGGCGGCGACGACGAGTAGCCGTGGTTCGAGCACGAGGGTCACGGGGACAACCCTAGTTCGAGCCACCGTCCGCGTCGGCCATGCCGGGGCCAGGACCCCTCATGTCCCGCGCGGACATCGGCTCTTGCGACCAAACCGCCTGCGCACTGCGCGAATCGCGCTCGATTGGACACGGCCGCGGCGCACACGTCGGGTCCTGGCCCCGACACGTCCCGACGAGACGTGTCTCAGTCGAGCTCGGCGGCGAGCGCTTCGGCCTCGTCGACCAGCGCCCCGATCGCGTCGAGCCCGGCCGACCAGAAGCCCGGGTCGCCGATGTCGAAGCCGAGCCGCGACGCCAGCTCGGCCGGCGGCGCCGACCCGCCCGCGCGCAGGAGGTCGAGGTACGGCTCGACGAGCGACTCGCCCTCGTCGACGTAGCGCCGGTAGATCGCGAGCGAGAAGAGGTAGCCGAACGAGTAGGCGTAGACGTAGCCCGGCACCTGGATGAAGTGCGGCACGTAGCTCCACCAGATCCCGTAGTTGTCCGTCACCTCGACCGCGTCGCCGAGCATCCGGCGCTGCTCGGCGGTCCAGAGCTCGGCGATGCGCTCCACGGTCAGCTCGCCCTCCTCGCGCCGGCCGGTGTGGATCGCGTGCTCGAAGCGGTTCATCGCGATCTGGCGGAACACCGTCGCAACCGTGTCGTCGATCCGCCCGACGAGCAGGTCGAGCAGCGCGCGCGGGTCGTCCTCGCGCTCCTTCAGCTTCTCGAAAGTGAGCGCCTCGGCGAAGACCGACGCCGTCTCGGCGAGGGTCAGCGGCGTGCGCGCGTTCAGCAGGCCGCGGTCCTGCGCCAGCGAGCCGTGCAGCCCGTGACCGAGCTCGTGCGCGAGCGTGAGCACGCTGCGCCGCTCGCCCGCGTAGTTCATCAGCACGTACGGGTGGACGCCCGGGACCGTCGTCGCGCAGAACGCGCCGAGCATCTTCCCGGGGCGCACGGCCGCGTCGATCCAGTCCTGCTCGAAGAAGTCGCCGACGATCTCCCCGGCCTGCGGCGAGAAGCCGTTGAACGCGTCGAGCACGAGGTCGCGCGCCTCTTCCCACGCGATCGTGCCGCCGACCTCCTGAAGCGGCGCGAAGCGGTCGTAGTCCCTCAGCCGCTCGAGGCCGAGCAAACGGGCCTTCAGGGCGTAGTAACGCTGCGGGATGTCGTAGCGCGCCTGGATCGAGTCGACGAGGCTCTGCGCCGCGTCGTCCGGGATCTCGTTCGCGAGGTTGCGCGCCGAGATCCACGAGTCGTAGCCGCGCAGGCGGTCCTCGATCGCGCGCTCGTTCAGGATCGTGTTCAGCACGTAGCCGCGCGTGCGCACTCCCGGCCGCAGGGTCTCGGTGACCGCCTCGGCGATCCGGCCGCGCTCGGCCTGCGACGTCTCCCGCGCGAGCCTCGCGAGCGCCTCGTCGAGCGAGAGATCGGCGTCGTCGTAGGAGACGCGGAGGTCGGAGACGAGCTCGTTGAAGAGC
Source organism: Actinomycetes bacterium (assembly GCA_031425855.1). GTDB lineage: Bacteria > Actinomycetota > Thermoleophilia > Gaiellales > Gaiellaceae > Gaiellasilicea. The sequence goes on from JANPKC010000353.1 coordinate 3,957, forward strand.
CGGCCCCAGGCGCTGACGCCGGTGAGGCTCTTCTCGGCCGAGATCCTCTCCTCCGGCTCGGAGAGCTGGTGCGGCTTGTAGCGGCGCTGCGAGCGCAGCACCTGCGCGTAGCGCTCGAGGGAGGGGTCGGCCAGCAGGCGCCCCGCGACGTCGTCTTCGAGCGCGCTCCACTCCAGGTCGAAGAAGAGCAGCTCGGTCTCGATCTGCGTGTTCCGCTCGCGCACGCGCTGCACGAGCGCGCCGCGGGCCTGATCGGTGCTGTCGGCCGCCTGGCGCAGCCGGGCATAGGTCTCGACGCGCGTCGACGCCGACTCGATCCGCTCCAGTTCCGCGACGGCGTCGTGCAGCGCTGCGGCGGAGAGCTCGCCGAGCTTGCCGCGGTAACGCTCGCGGAAGGCCGTCGCGGCGGCCTGCGCCTCGTCGAGCTCGGACTCGATCCGCGGGTCGTCCGGGCCGTCGTAGAGGTCGTCGAGATTCCATTCGACGCTCTCGGCGCCGGTGAGGGTAGTCGCCACGTCCCAAAAACTACCGTGCGATAGTTCCTCCGTGGCGGGGATGCGGCCCGAGGACGTCTACCGGCTCACGGGGGTCAGCGACCCCCGTCTGCGCCCGAACGCGAACGAGATCGCGTACGTCGTCTGGTCGATCGACGGGGAGGCGAACGAGTACCGCCAGTCGATCTGGCTCGCGAAGGCGGACGGCTCCGGGCCGCCGCGCCGGCTCACGGGCGGCGACAACGACGCGCAGCCGCGCTGGTCGCCGGACGGCGAGCGGCTCGCGTTCGTCTCGAAGCGCGGTGACGAGAAGGCGAAGCGGCAGCTCTACGTGATGCCCATGGGGGGCGGCGAGCCACAGTGCCTGACCGAGCTGAAGGACGACGTCGGCGAGCCGGCCTGGTCGCCGGACGGCACGAAGCTCGCGTTCTCCGCGCGCGTGCCCGACGAGGCGTACGAGGAGGAGGACGACAGGAAGCGCGCGCCGCGCCGGTTCACGCGCCTGCTCTACAAGCTCGACTCGGTCGGCTGGACCGGCGACCGGCGCCGCCACCTCTACGTCGTCCCGGCCGACGGCTCGGCCGAGGCGGCGCAGATCACCGACGGCGACTTCGAGGACTCGCATCCCGCGTGGGCCCCGGACGGGACGAGCATCGCGTTCTCCTCCGCGCGGGAGGACCGCTGGGACGTCGAGCTGAAGGGCGACGTCTACCTCGTCCCGGCCGAAGGCGGCGAGCCGCGCCGGCTGACGCCGAACGACGCCAACTACTACGCGCCGAGCTACTCGCCCGACGGGAAGTGGCTGGCGGTGAAGTGGGATCCGGGCGGGTTCGACTTCCCGCGCCACACCCAGATCGGGGTGATGGACGCCTCGGGCGAGAACTTCCGCGTCCTGACAGGCTCGCTCGACCGCACCTGCGACCCGTACCCGGAGATCCGGGAGCCGATCTGGGACGGAGGCTCGATCGTCTTCGCGATCGAGGACCGCGGCAACGTCCACGTCTACCGCGTCTCGCCCGACGGCGGCGAGCCGGAGCTGCTCGCCGGCGGCGACATCGTCCTCTCCGGCTACGACGCGCTCGGCGGGCAGGTCGTCCGCACGGGCTCGACGGCGCCGAACCTCGGCGAGCTCTACGCCGGCGAGAAGCAGCTGACGGAGATCGGCGAGGAGTTCGCCGCGGGCCGCGAGCTGATCCAGCCGGAGCGCTTCACCGCGATCTCGAAGGACGGCTCCGAGGTCGAGGCCTGGATCGCGCGGCCCGCCGGCTTCGAGGAGGGCAAGACCTACCCGATGCTGCTGAACATCCACGGCGGCCCGTTCACCCAGTACGGCAACGGCTTCTTCGACGAGACGCAGGTGTACGCGGGCGGTGGCTACGTGGTCGTCTACGCCAACCCGCGCGGGTCGTCGGGGTACTCCGAGGCGTGGGGCCGCGCGATCATGGGCCCCGGCGAGCTCGGCCCCGGCTGGGGCTCGGTCGACTACGAGGACCTGACGGCCGTCGTCGACACCGCGCTCGAGCGGTACGGCTTCATCGACGCGGAGCGCCTCGGTGTGCTCGGCGGCTCCTACGGCGGCTACATGACCTCCTGGATCGTCTCGCACTCGAACCGGTTCAAGGCGGCGATCTCCGAGCGTGCGGTCAACAACCTCGTCTCGATGTACGGCTCGAGCGACATCGGCTGGGTCTTCAAGGGCTACCACGGCGACTTCGTCCACGACGCGGTCGACAAGTACCTCCAGATCTCGCCGTGGACGTACGCGAAGGAGATCGAGACGCCGCTGCTGATCCTCCACTCCGAGAACGACCTCCGTTGCAACATCGAGCAGGCGGAGGTGCTGTTCACGACGCTGCGGCTGCTCGGGAAGGACGTCGAGATGGTGCGCTTCCCGGCCGAGAGCCACGAGCTGACGCGGTCGGGGAATCCGGTGCACCGCGTCCAGCGCTTCGAGCTCGTGCTCGAGTGGTTCGACCGCCATCTGAAGTAGTGCGGTAGACCGCACCTCGAGACTCGCGCCCGCCGCATTCCCGCGGCCGGGGCCGTTCGCCAGAGTGGGGCCATGATCAACGGCGACCACCGAGGCCCCACCTACGCCACCGCCGGCTCCTTCTCCCTGGCCGGCGTGACGGGCACCCAGCGCCTCCTCCCCTCGTCGCCCTCTCTCCCTGCCTGAAGCGGACGTGTCGGGGCCAGGACCCGACACGTCCGCGCCGCCCGTGTCCTTCGTCGCTAGCGGAGCACGAGGCGACGCCGCTCGCGCATCGCGGAGGCGCCGACGATCGCGAGGACTGCGACGAGCACGCCGCCGAGTGCGCCAACCGCGCCCGTTGCCCAGTCGCGCCCTGCGCCGTCGACCGGAGCGATCTCGGCGCTCGGGCTCGGCCGGACGGCGTGGGAGTCCGGATGGCCGGCCGCCGCCGTCTCGACCTGCTGCGTCTCCACCTGCTGCGCAGCGTTGTCGGCCAGATAGCGGTCGAGCGCATCCGGCTGCTGCGGGGCCGCGTTGTTGCGAAGGTAGCGGTCGATCGCGTCCGGCTGCGGGCCGGGCCGGAGTTGGGGCTGGTAGCCGTCGGGGGTCGCGCCCGACACCGGGACGCCCACTGTGAGTGCGGCAACTGCGAGTGCGAATGCAGTCCGAAACGTCATGCTGATCGCCTCCTTCCGGATCATCCGACCCGGCTCGTGAACTGATGCTTCGAAGCTAGGAGGCGCAGGCGGCGCGAAAAACGGGCGAACTACTCAAGTTTGCGGGCAAGCTCTACCCGAGAACGGACGCCGAGCTTGCCGTAGACGCGAGACAGGTGGCCTTCGACCGTACGGGTGCTGAGGAAGAGCACACCCGCCACTTCCTTGTTCGTCCGGCCGGCGGCAACAAGCTCGGCGACGCGCCGCTCGACCGGCGTCAGCTCGCCTGCTGAGGGAGCCCGTCCGCCGATGCGGCCGAGCTCCGCGACGGCTCGTCGCTCCCAGACTCGGGCGCCGAGCGAGCCGAAGACGTCACGAGCTTCCTCCAGGGCTGCTCGCGCTGCACGCCGCTCCTTTGCCCGCCGGCGGGCCGAGCCGAGCGCGAGCAGCGTGCGGGCCCTGTCGAACGGCATCGGCGCGGCGTCATGGTGCTCGAGCGCTTCCTCGAAGGCGGCCAGCGCCTCCGCTGAAGCGCCGCGAGCGGCCGCGAGGAAGCCGCTGCACCTCGCGGCGGCACCTCGAGCGGACGCCCGCTGCAGCCGCTCGGCGTTCGCCGTGAACCACGTCAGGTGGTCTTCCGCCTCGTCGAGTCGCCCCAGTGACACGAGCGCCTCGACGAAGTCGGGCACGAAGCGCGTTAGGCCCGGCTCCCGCATCTCCTGCTCGCGAGCGAAGGCGACGAGCGGCGTCAGCACCTCCGCCGCTGCCTGATGCCGCTCGAAGGAGAGCTCGAGCAGACCGAGCGCCGCCGTCGCGAACTGCTCCGCGGGGCGGCCGCTCGTCGCTGCTGCAAGCTCGAGCGCCCTCCTCGCGGCTTCGTACGCGACGTCCTCCTCCCCTGCGTATGAGGCCGCGAGCGCGCGCAGAGCAAGCGCGTACGCCACAAGAGTCTCCTGTCCGACCTGCTCGGCACGCACTGCGCCGTCGTCCGCGTGCGCGGCGGCGATGTCGAAGCGCCCACGCAGGCATTCGGTCTGCGCCAGCAGCACGTGGATGTAGGGGACGGAGCTCTCGTCACCGATCGAATGGGCGAAGTCGAGCATGCGCTCGAACGCCTCTGTCGCAGCATCGAGCTCCTCCCACCACATCCGGACGACTGCCACCTGAAACTCTGCGCTACCCATCGCCCGCGCGCCCCGGCCGGCCGGCCCGAGCGCATCCGCTTCGTGGAAGGTCGTCGCGGCCTGCTCGAGACCGAGCGCAGCCTCGGCCAGAAGCAACGATCCGACCGCAGGCCCCAGGATCTCAGGGTCGTCGAGCGCGCGGCCGACCGCGACCGCCGCGCGAGCATGCTCGACTGCGTCTGCGAACCGCTCGCGGAGGCGAAAGAAGATCCCGGACAGGATCTCGTGCGCGCGCGCTTGCACGACCGGCTCGGCCGCCGACTCGGTCACCGCTTCCTCGAGCAGCGGGACGGCGGCCCTGATGTCGTCGTCGAGCGAGCGCACTCGCGCGAGGCCGATCAACGCCCGGGCGCGGTCGACACCGCGGGGCAGCCGCGGCAGGACGTCTACCAACAGCGCCCGCGCCCGGCCGGTGTCGCCGGCCTGGAAGTGGTAGCCCGCCGCTTCCACGGCCCGTGTCCACAGCTTCTCGTGGTCGTGTGCCGGCGTCAGCGCACGAGCCTCCTCGAGCAGCTCGGCGGCCGCGACCGGCGCGCCGCGCGCTGCAGCGAGCCGCGCCGCTTCGTCCAGAGCCGCGGCGATCCCCGTGTCGGGGCCACTAGCGCCGAGCGCCAGGTGTCGCGCGCGCTCCTCGACCGCACCCACGAGTGCGGCAAGCCTGACATGAAGCTCGCGAACGCCCGGCCCGGCAGAGTCGTACGCGGCGGCGGCGAGCAGCGGGTGCGCGAATCGAATCCGGCCCAGGCGGACGCTGACGATCTGCTGCTCGATTGCAGCGCCGAGCGCGCTGCCGGCGTCGAGTCCGGTAGCGCCGCCGACGAGGTCGAGGGTCGGATCGGGGAGCGCTGCCGTCGCTGCGAGCGCGAGTCTCGTCCCCTCGGGCAGAGCGGCGATACGCGCTCCGACCAGGTCTCGCAATGTCGGCGGGAGTCCTGCGCCCCCCTCAGCCTTCGCGCGGGCGAGCTCGAGGGCGAAGAACGGATTGCCACCCGCGGTCTCGTGCACGGCCCGCAGCACCGGCCGCGGCAGGGCGACGTCGAGACGATCCCGCACGAGCAGGCCGACCTCCTCGAGCTCGAGCGGGCGCACCTCGAGCTCGGCATAGCCCGGAAACACCCGTTCGGGCGTGAACGGAAGGCCGGGCTGCGTCTCCGAGCGCAGCGCGAGCAGGAACGCCACGCGCTCCTCGAGCCGGCGAGCCGCGAACACCAGCACGTGTGCCGAGGCCCGATCGAGCCACTGGACATCGTCGACCGCAACGAGCACCGGCTGTGCCCTGGCGAGCACTCGGAGGACGCCGAGGAAGCCGAGCGAGACAGCCCGCTCGTCGACCGACCCGCCCGTCGGCTCTTCGAGCAGGAGCGCCGCTCGCAGGGCGTGCTCCTGCGGCGTCGGCAGCTCCGCGAACGCATCGTGTGAGGACGCGAGCAGGTCGGCGATCCCGGCGTAGGCGAGCTTCGCCTCGGCGTCGAGCGGACGCGCGCCGAGCACCAGATGACCTTCCGCGCTCGCCTGCTCGAGGGCAGCCCGCCACAACGTCGTCTTGCCCATCCCGGCCTCACCGGAGAGGAGCAACGATCGTGGCCACGTCTCGGAGCTGAGGAAGCCCTCGATCCGTACAAGCTCCTCGCGGCGGCCGACGATCGTCTCGAACATGGAAGGATTGTCGCCCATGGCCTACACGATCTTCCACGCCGCCGAGCTCGACTGGCAGCCGCGGCGCGAGGGCGACCCGCGCCTCGCCGCCGAGCTCTCAGGCGCGCTGACGCAGTCGCGCGCGAACCTCTTCCGCTACCCGCCGGGCGCGGTCGGCCGCCGGCACATCGACCCGGTCCAGGAGGAGGTCTTCGTCGTCATGGCGGGGACGCTGACGATCCACATGGGCGAGGGCGACGAGCCCGAGCGGCACGAGCTCGAGCAGGGCAGCGTCCTCGTCGTCCAGCCGGGAACGGCGCTGCAGCTCTCGAACCGGCACGCGGACGAGCTGCGCCTGTTCATCGTCGGAGCCCCGCCGGAGCACGGCGAGACGACGTTCCTCGATCCGGTCTGACGGGAGGGCTACTCGGAGCCGGTCTCGTCGCCGGGATCGCTGTTCACGATCGGCGGCAGCATGTGACAGAGCGTACGACGCGTGCCGGTCGACATGGCCCGCGTTCGCGTCAGGCCGTGACCGCGGCCCCGGCGCTCTCGAAGACGAGCTCTCCGTCCCGGGCGTCGACGCGGATGGTGTCCCCCTCCTCGAACTCGCCCGCGAGCAGGCGCTGCGCGAGCGGGTTCTCGACGAGGCGCTGCAGCGCGCGCTTGAGCGGCCGGGCGCCGTAGGTCGGGTCCCAGCCCGCCTCGGCGAGCACCGCCTTCGCGGCGTCGGTCAGCTCCAGCGAGAGCTTCCTGTCGGCGAGCCGCGCGCGCAGCCGCTCCAGCTGCAGCTCGGCGATCTCGGCGAGTTGCTCCTTGTCGAGCGCGTCGAAGACGACGATCTCGTCGATCCGGTTCAGGAACTCGGGCCGGAAGTGCTCCCGCATCGCGTCGGCCGAGCGGATGTTCGAGGTCATGATCAGGACGGTGTTGCGGAAGTCGACGGTGCGGCCCTGGCCGTCGGTGAGGCGTCCGTCGTCGAGCACCTG
>JANPKC010000354.1:0-9163 GCA_031425855.1 Actinomycetes bacterium
GACGACCGCGATCCGGTCGACCTCCAGCTTGAAGAAGCGCGATGCCGCCGCGAGCGAGTTGCCCGAGAGGTTCATGTACGTCTCCGGCTTCAGCAACGCCAGCTTGAGCTCCCCGACGCGCACCTCGGCGAGCTGGCCGGAGAACTTGGAGCGGAACGAGCCGCCATGACGCCGCGCGAGCTCGTCGACGACGAGCCAGCCGGCGTTGTGCCGGTCGCGCGCGTGCTCGCGGCCCGGGTTGCCGAGACCGACGACGAGCAGATCAAGCGTCGAGGCGCTCTCGCCCCGACGGAAGAGGCGCACTACTCCGCGGAGTCGGAAGACTCGGACTCGGCCGCGGGCTCGCCGCCTTCGGCGGCCTCGCCCTCGACAGCCTCGCCGTCACCCTCGGCCGCCTCGCCCTCCGCGAGCTCGCCCTCCTCGCCCTCGACCGGCTCGGGCTCGGCCTCGACGATCGGGGCGGAGACGGTGGCGATCACGGTCTCGTGCGGGTCGTCCAGGAACACGACCCCTTCGAGCTTCGGCAGATCCTCGAGACGAAGCGCCTCGCCCATCTCGAGCCCGCTGACGTCGGCCTCGATCGACTCGGGCACCTCCATCGGGAGCGCCTCGACGTTGAGCGTGGTCGCGGGCTGGTTGAGCACTCCGCCTTCCTTCACGCCGGGCGCATCCTCCGCACCGTGCAGATGGACGTTCACCGTCGCCTGGATCGCGACGTCGAGCCGAACTTCCTGCAGGTCGATGTGGCGCACGTGGCCGCGGATGGGATCGCGCTGGTACTCCTTGAGGATCGACGGGTGCGCGGTGGTCTGACCCTCGACGACGACGTCCAGCACGGCGTGCAGGCCGGACGGGCCGGTGAGGGCGGCGCGCAGCTCGCGCTCGCCGACGGCGAAGGCCTTCGCGGTCGACTTGCCGTAGAGGACCCCGGGAATGAAGCCCTGCTTGCGCAGGCGCCGGGACTCGGGCGTTCCCAGCCCGGTCCGTTCCTTCACCTCGAGACGAAATCTGTCGCCGGCCACGGCGGCGGATTGTAGCGGACTCCAAGTGACAGTCTGTTACTTGGCGTAGCCGCCTCGGCGCGGGCGGCTACGTGATCCGCAGGTCGATGCCGAGCAGCAGCAGCGGCCAGAGGAGGATCGCGAGGACGGCCGACAGCACGCGCTTGAGCGTCTCCAGGTTGTCGAGGTAGTCCTTGGACGCCGCGACGAAGATCCCGATCGCGATGTAGATCAGGCCGAGGAGCTTGGATGGAAGCAGCATGACCACGGGCGTTCCCCGAACGACGACTTTCAACCGCCGGGGGTGCGCCTAGAAGAGCTGGTTCTCGCCGGCGAAGATCGCCGAGACGGAATCGTCGGAGAAGACGTTCTGGATCGTCTCTGCGAGCAGGCCCGAGATCGAGAGCACCTCGATGTTGGCCGGCTTGTTCAACTCGTCGACCGGCACGGTGTCGGTGACGACGACCTTCTCGAACGCGCTGTCGGCGATCCGCTGTAGCGCCGGCTCGTTGAAGAGGGCGTGCGTCGCGCACGCGATCACCCGCGTCGCGCCCGCCTCGCGGAGCGCGTCGGCGCCGGCGCAAAGCGTGCCGGCGGTGTCGATGATGTCGTCCGTCATCACGGCGACCTTGCCGGCGACGTCGCCGATCACGCCGGTCACCTTCGCCTGGTTGTGACCGGGACGCTCCTTGTTGAGGACGACGAGGCCGCCGCCGATCATCTCCGCGAACTTGCCCGCGAGCTTGGCGCGGCCGGTGTCCGGCGCAACCGCGACCCGCTCCACCTCGGTGCCGAGGTAGTCGCGGATGTGCTGGGCGAACATCGGCACCGCGACCATGTGATCGACCGGGATCCGGAAGAAGCCCTGCACCTGGCCTGCGTGCAGGTCCATCGTGATCACCCGGTCGACGCCGGCCGTCTCGAGCAGGTCGGCGACGAGGCGCGCGGTGATCGGCTCGCGCGGCCGCGACTTCTTGTCCTGCCGCGCGTAGAAGTACCACGGGATGACGGCGGTGATCCTCTTCGCGGAGGCGAGCTTGGCCGCGTTGACCATGATCAGCAGCTCCATCAGGTGCTCGCCGATCGACGGCGCCGCGGTCTGGACGATGAACATGTCGGCGCCGCGGACCGAGTCCTCGAAGCGGAAGTAAGGCGAGCCGTCGGCGAAGGTCGAGTGCTCGACGCGCGTCAACTCGACGCCGAGGTGGCCGGCGATCTTGGTCGCGAGCTCGGGGTGCGAGCTACCGGCGACGACCGCGAGCCGCTTCATCGGCGTCAGGGACACGGCGCGCCCGATCGCGAGCTGCGGGGCCGTCGCACCGGAGCCCTCGAGGCCCGGCAACGCCTGCTCAATCGTCCCGCTTTCCACCGCGCCCTTCCTTGTTGACCTGCCGGGGCGGGAAGCCTGCGAGGGCGTTGTCCGGGACGTCGTCGGTGATGACGGCCCCGGCCGCCGTCCACGCATCGTCGCCAACAGTGACCGGAGCAACGAACATAGTGTCCACTGCTACGCGGACGTTGCTCCCGATCGTCGTCCTGCCCTTCGGCTGGCCGGGCCGGTGCGGGAAGTTCGCGGTGATCGATCCTGCGCCGATGTTGGTTCCCTCTCCGATCTCCGCGTCGCCGATGTACGAGAGATGCGGCACCTTGGTGTCCTGACCGATGGTCGACTTCTTGATCTCGACGAACGCGCCGGCCTTCGCGCGCGGGCCGAGGACGGTTCCGGGGCGAAGGTAACAGAAGGGGCCGACCGTCGCTCCTGGGCCGATCTCGGCGTCTATCGCGACCACGTGCGAGCCGACCTCGGCGCCGGCGCCGACCCTCGTCCGGCCGCGAAGGAGCGTGAACGGGAGGATCACGGCGTCGGCCTCGAGCTCGACCTCGGGCTCGATCCACGTCGAGGCGGGATCGGCGATCGCGACCCCGGCGAGCATGTGCTCGCGGTTGATCCGGTCGCGGAGCATCGCCGCCGCGGCGGCCAGCTCGACCCGGGTGTTGACACCCTCCGTCTCGGCGGGATCCCCGGCGACGTGGGCGACGACGCGCTCGCCGCGAGCGACGAGGTCGCGGACCGCGTCGGTCAGGTAGAGCTCGCCCTGCGCGTTGTGCGGCTCGAGCCGGTCGAGCGCCGGCCAGAGCAGGTCGCTCCGGAAGACGTAGATCGAGGAGTTGCACTCCCGGATCGCAAGCTGTTCCGCGGTCGCGTCGGCCGCCTCGACGATCGCCTCGACGGTTCCGTCGGCGCCGCGGACGACGCGGCCGTACGAACGGGCGTCGCCGGGGACGAAGGACAGCACGGTCGCCGCGGCGCCCTCGGTGCGATGGGCTTCGAGCAGGGCTGCGAGCAGCTCGGTCGTGAGCAGCGGCGTGTCGCCGGAGAGGACGAGCAGGTCGTGCACTGCGTCGCCGACGGCCTCGCGCGCGGAGCGGACCGCGTCGCCGGTGCCGAGCGCCCGCTCCTGGACGGCGACGGCCGTCTCGCCGAAGGCGTCGCGGCTTTCCGGCGAGGCGATCACGACGAGCGGGTCGGGGCCGAGCGGCCGGGCCGCCTCGAGCACCCAGTCGACCATCCGCCGCCCGAGGATCGGATGCAGGTGCTTCGGCGTTGCCGAGCGCATGCGCGTGCCGAGCCCGCCGGCCATCACGACAGCTGCGAATGAGGTATCTGTCACGGGACGACTGGGGCGCCAGGATTCGAACCTGGGATCACGGGACCAAAACCCGTTGCCTTACCGCTTGGCCACGCCCCATGGCTCGGGGTGACCATCTTATCGGCGGTCACGCAGGAGGACGACGAGCGCGACGACGGCGATCAGCACCAGCGCGACGACCGCGAACGCCGTCAGGACGAGAGCGAGCACCGGCACGAGCACGACCGCGACCTGCGAGACGGCGAAGATCCAGGAGAGCTCCCGGATCTCCTCGCGCCGGGCGCCTCGCCCGCGCATGACGTAGAAGGCGACCGCTGCGAACGCGAGCAGCAGCACGACCCACCAGTCGATCGAGCCGACGAGGACGAGGATCCCCTCGACGAGCGCGACGACGAGCGCGATCCGCAGCCGGTTCTCACGCACGCGGCGGCCGAGGCGGCTGCTGCCGTGCTCGATCGTCAGGGGCCGGTCCATGCCGCAACCGTATCGGCCGTCGGTCAGCCGTACCAGGTGGGAACGGTCAGCCAGGACGTGCCCGCGCCACGGAGCGCGCGGCGCGCCGATACCGCCTGACGCTTGTGGTGGAAGAGGCCGTAGACCGCCGGCCCGGCGCCGCTGACGTCGGCGCGGAAGGCGCCGAGGCGGACGAGCTCGTCCGCGAGGGGCGAGGCGGCGAGATCGTTCCGCGGCAGCGCGGCGAGGTCGCGGGGACGGCTGACGGCGGCGAGCGCCTTGTCGAAGCGGCTCAGCCGCTCGTCCCAGCCGCGCGCGCCGTCGCGCTCGTCGAAGGCCCGGTAGACGGCGGCCGTCGACGCCTTCACGGCCCCCTCCGGGAGCACGAGCAGGATCCAGTAGTCCTGCGGTAGCTCGAGCTGAACGAGCTCCGAGCCGTCGCCGCGACCGAGTTGCGGCCCGTCGGCGAGGAAGAACGGGACGTCGGCGCCGAGGGTCGCGGCAAGCGCTCGGAGCTCGGCGGCCGGAAGCGGTGTCGCCAGCGTCTCGTTCGCGAGCCGGAGCGCGGTCGCGGCGTCGGAGCTGCCGCCGCCGAGGCCCGAGGCGACGGGGATGCGCTTCGTGATCGTCGCCGACCAGCGCGGCTCGATACCGGCTGCTGCCGCGAGTGCCGTGAGCGCGTCGCGGACAAGCGTGTCGCCCTGGAAACCGGTGACCTTCAACGCCGGGGCGGGGACGATCGCGACGCGGTCCGCGAGGTCGACGCGCTGGAGCACCGTCGCCACCTCGTGCGTGCCCTCGGCACGAGGTGGGCCGACCACGAGCGCCAGGTTGATCTTGGCGGGCGCGGGCGCTCTCACAAGGCTCCCGTGAGCGCGACGAACTCCGGCGGCGCGAGCGCTTCGGCCCGCGTCTCCGGCGGCCGGCCGATCGACGCGAGCGCAGCAGCCGCCTGCTCGCGCGTGGCAAGCCCTGCGAGAGCGAGCGAGTTCGGAAGCGTCTTGCGACGATGCGAGAACGAGGCTTCGACCACCTGCTTGATCCTCGCGAAGCCCTCCGGCAGCGCAATGCGTCGAAACGCGACGAGCGCCGAGTCGACGTTCGGCGGCGGGCGGAAGACCGTGCGCGACACCGGATGGAAGCCGGTGCGCTCCGACGTGAGCTGGACGAGCACCGACACGGAGCCGTATGCCTTCGTCGACGGGGAGGCGAAGAAGCGGTCGGCGACCTCCCGCTGCACCATCACCGTCCACTGGGCCAGGCTCGGCAGGCCCGCGAGGCTCTCGGCGACGATCGGCGTAGCGACGTTGTAGGGCAGGTTCGCGACGAGCTTCGTCGGGGCCGGGTCGAGCGCCGCAAGGTCGAGCTGGAGCGCGTCGCCCCAGTGGAGCTCGACGTTCGGGCGCGCGGCGAGCTCGGCGAGGTGCGGCGCCAGCGAGCGGTCGAGCTCGACCGCGTGGACGTGGACGGCGCGGTCGGTGAGCCGCTGCGTCTGCACGCCGTGGCCGGGGCCGATCTCGAGCACGACGTCCTCCCGCCCGAGCTCGGCCAGCCGCTCGATCACGTCGAGGATGTTCCCGTCCGCGAGGAAGTGCTGGCCGAGCTGCTTCTTCGGGCGCGCGCTCACGGGAGAGCGAAGGCGGCGGTGGCGTTGTCGTCGATGCGGGCCCCGAGCTCCTCGGCATCCTCGCCGCGAGCCTCGGCGAGCGCCGCGAGCGTGTGGACGACGTGGGCGGGCTCGTTCGTGCGGCCGCGTACCGGCTGCGGCGCCAGGTACGGGCTGTCGGTCTCGGCGAGGATCCGCTCGGCGGGAACGGCGGCTGCGGCCTCGCGGATCGCCTCCGCCTTCGGGTAGGTGACGTTGCCGGCGAAGGAGAAGTACCAGCCGCGCTCGAGGCCCGCTGAGACCAGATCCGGCTCGGAGAAGCAGTGCATGACGACGGTGCCGTCATGCCCGCGAAGGATCGCCTCCGTGTCGGCGTTCGCGGCGCGCGTGTGGACGACGACCGGCAAGTCGAGCTCGGTGGCGAGGGCGAGCTGCGCCAGGAACAGCGCGCGCTGCTCGTCCTTCCGGTCGGCCCCGTAGTGGTAGTCGAGCCCCGCTTCTCCGACCGCGACGGCCCGTGCGTGCCGGAGCAGGTCGCGGAGCTCACCCACCCGTGCGGCTTCGGGCATCCCGGCCTGGTGCGGGTCGATGCCGAGCGCCGCGTGGACGCCGTCGTGCGCGGTCAGCTCGAGCGCGCGCCGGCAGGAGTCGATCCCCGTCCCGACCGTGATCACGCGCGTGACGCCTGCGTCGCTGGCGCGGGCCAGCGCCGCCTCCGGATCCTCGAGCGCGTCGAGGTGCGCGTGGGTATCGATCACGCAGCGGTGGCGGGCTCGTCGATCCGCGGGAAGAGCGGCTGCGAAGGCTCGATCCCGGTTGCGGGCGCCGTACGACCGGATGCGGCGTTCTCCCACGCCACGTCGAGCGGCTGCCCGAGCGCCGTCAGGATCCGCTCGGCCGTGTCCGGCAGGAACGCGGCCAGGGCGACGGCCGCCACCCGGAGCCCGTCGGCGAGCTCGTACAGCGCGCGGTCGAGCTCGGCGGCGCGGGTCTCGTCCTTGGCCAGCTCCCACGGCTTCGTCTGCTCGACGTGGCGGTTCAACCGGCGGACGAAGTCCCAGATCGTCTCGAGCGCGCCGGAGATGTCCCAGCGGTCGATCGCAGCGGGGATTCCGTCGTGGAGGGCCTGTGCTGCGGCCGCCAGGTCGCCGCTCTCGGAGGGCGCCTGCGAGAGCTCGCCGCCCCGGTAGCGGGCGATCATCGCGGTCGTGCGCGAGACGAGGTTGCCGAGGTCGTTCGCGAGCTCGCTCTCGTAGCGCTCGCGGAAGTTCTGCAGCGTCGCGTCGCCGTCCTGCCCGAACTGGGCGATCCGGACGACCCAGAAGCGCACTGCGTCCGCGCCGTAGATGTCGATCAGCTCGAAGGGGTCGATGGCGTTCCCCAGGGACTTCGAGATCTTCTGGTCGTCGGTGAGCAGCCAGCCGTGCACGAAGAGCTGCTTCGGCGGCGGGTACCCGGCCGAGAGCAGCATCGCCGGCCAGTAGACGCAGTGGAAGCGCAGGATGTCCTTGCCGAGCAGATGCCTGCCCGGCCAGAGCGAGAGGTCGCCCTCGGGTGCGTAGCTGAGCGCGCTCAGGTAGTTGACGAGCGCGTCGGCCCAGACGTAGGCGACCTGATCCGGGTCCCACGGGATCGGGATCCCCCACGTCTGCGTCGCGCGGCTGATCGAGAAGTCGCGCAGGCCGCCGGCGACGAAGCTCCGCGCCTCGTTGGCGCGAAACGCCGGCTGGACGAACTCGGGATCCTCGTAGAGCGCCAGCAAGCGGTCGGCATAGGCGGAGAGCCGGAAGAACCAGTTCTTCTCCTCGAGCCACTCCGGCTCGACGCCGTGGATCGGGCACTTGCCGTCGACGAGCTCGGCCTCGGTCTTGAACGCTTCGCAGCCGACGCAGTAGAGGCCCGAGTAGACGTCCTGATAGACGTCGCCGTTGTCGTAGATCTTCTGGAGGAAGTCCTGGACGAACGCCTTGTGGCCCTCATCGCTCGTGCGGATGAAGAAGTCCGTGGCGGCGTTGAGGCGCGCCGGGAGCTGCCGCCAGGAGCCGACGATCTCGTCCACGTACTCCTTGGGGGACTGACCCCGGTCCGCCGCGACCCGCGCGACCTTGTCCGCGTGCTCGTCGACACCCGTGAGCAGAAATGCCCGCTCGCCCCGCTGGCGGTGCTGGCGCGCGAGGATGTCGGCCGCGATCGTCGTGTACGCGTGGCCGATGTGCGGCGTCGAGTTGACGTAGTAGATCGGCGTCGTCAGGTAGAAGCTCATCGCCGTCCATGATAGGCGCAGCCCTGCGCGCGACCTGCAGGGCGATTCCGGCGGCGACGGCCAGGCCGGCGAGAAGCAACAGCGAGCCGCCCAGCCTCGTGTCGGCCTGCGAAGGGCCGAAGCCGGGCACTTCTGCCAGAGGCCGAATCCCGTCACGCGGGCTCGATGCGGCCGACCGCACACGGTCGAAGGGGCGAAGCTCGACGACGGGCGGCCGCACCGGGCGGGTGCTTCTACCTGCCTCTGAGATGGGCAGCCGAGTCGTCGCCGCCGTACCGGTGCGAACCGGCGCGGGAGACATCCGAACCGTCTCCGGTCGCGGCGCGACGATCTCGGGCGCGAGGGCGGGTCTCGACCCGGAATCCGCCGTCGGCGAGCGCGCGGGAACCGCAGCCATGCTCGCAGACGCGCGCGGAGCTGCCGCCCGGGGCCCCGGAGCCCTTGCAGCGGGAGCGGGAACGCCCGAGGTCACAGCGACCGAGGCGGCAGGCTCGGAGGCGACGACGGGCTCGGCGGGCGTCGCCGCCTCGGCCGCCGGAGTCGGCCCGGGCGCGGCAATCGGCTGCGCTGCCGCCACCGAAGCGGGCTCTGGAGCGGGGATCGGGAGCAACGCGGGAAGCAGGCCGAGCGGGTCGACGTACCCCTCGGAATCGGAGGCACGGCGCACGCCGAGATGGACGTGCGGCGCCCGGGTGACCGGGTCTTCGCTCTCGCCTGCGGCGCCGACGACCTCGCCTTCGAGGACGGCGCTACCGCGAGCCGCCGTGATCGTGCCCAGCTGGAGCAGCGTGACCGCGTACCCGTCGGCGGTCTGGATCGTCAGCGCGCGGCCGCCTCCGGGCACGGCCCCGGCGAACGAGACGACTCCGCTCGCAGGGGCGCTGACCGGGTCGCCCAGAGCGGCGCCGATGTCGAGGCCCCGGTGCTGGCCGGCCGCGTACGTGTCGGTCGAGATCGCAAACGGCCGGAGCACCGGCCCGTCGACGGGCCAGGTCCACCCGGCTGCAGTCGGAACGACGACCAGGGACGCGATCGCAGCGAGGATCGCGGCGGAGAACGTACGCCGCATGAGGCACCGCCTTCGGGACGTGGAGGGCAACTGCATCCACGCTAGCGGGGCGGGTCAGCGGCTTTTCAACGATTCCGAATAGAGAGTGTTACGAGAAAGTCGCGCCAGGCGCGCGACCAC
>JANPKC010000355.1:0-3271 GCA_031425855.1 Actinomycetes bacterium
CCCGTTACGTCAGCTCGACGCGGTCGATCGTCACCGGCGTCTTCGGCTTGTCGCGGCCGTCGCGGTCGACGTTCGAGATCGCGTCGGCGATGTCCTGGCCGTTCGCGATCTTGCCGAAGACGGTGTGCTTGCCGTCGAGCCACGACGCTGCCTCGGTCGTGACGATGAAGAACTGGCTGCCGTTCGTGTTCGGGCCCGAGTTCGCCATCGCAAGCGCCCCGCGCTCGACCTTGTGGTCGTTGAACTCGTCCTCGAACTGGTAGCCGGGCCCGCCGGTGCCGCTGCCCTCGGGGCAGCCGCCCTGGATCATGAAGTCGGGGATGACGCGGTGGAAGATCAGCCCGTCGTAGAAGCCGTCGCCGGCGAGCTTAGTGAAGTTCTCCACCGTCTTCGGCGCTTCGCCGGGGTAGAGCTCGATCTCGATCGGTCCTTCGCTGGTGTGCAGTGTGGCTTTTGTCATGCGGGGACGGTAGTCGACGCCGCCGCGCGTCGCGCCGCTTCCAGCCGCTCGGGAACCGTCGGGTGGGAGAACAGCCAGAGGTAGGCGAGTCGCGGCGGCTCGGGGTCGGGCAGGTTCGCGTCGGACAGGCGCCCGAACGCCGACTCGAACGCCGTCAGATCCCCCGTCTGCTGGACGGCGAAGCGGTCGCAGGCGTACTCCCAGCTGCGCGACAACGCCGCCTGGGCGGGAGCGAAGACCAGTCCGAGGAGCGAGCCGGCGAGCAGCACGGCCGGCACCGCGCGGGCGTCGCCGGCCCCGGTCGCGTCGAGCCGGTCGAGGACGCCGTCGGCCGACAGCAGCAGCCAGAGGAGAAGCACGAGGCCCGCCGATCCGGCCATCCCGATCGCGGTGCCGAGCGCGACGTGCCGGTAGCGGCGGTGCCCGAGCTCGTGCGCGACGACCGTCAGCACCTCGGGCGTCGTCGCGGTCTCGACGAGCGTGTCGTAGAGGACGACGCGCCGCGTCCGCCCGAGCCCGGAGACGTAGGCGTTCAGCTTGGTCGTGCGCTTGCTGGCGTCCGCCACGAGCACCTCGCGCACCGGCACGCCGGCGTCAACACCCAGGCGCAGCACCGCGGCGCGCAGCTCGGAGTCCTCGAGCGGCTGGAACCTGTTGAACACGGGCTCGAGGACAACGGGCGCGACGAAGCTGAGCAAGAGGACCAGCAGCGCCGCACCGACCGACGCGACGAGCGGCCACCAGGACGGGAAGAGCACGGCGGCGCCGGCGAGCCCGGCCACGCCCGCGCCGGTGAGCACGGCGCCGATCCCGACGGCCTTGACGCGATCGAGGGCGTAGTCCGTCCCGGACTGCCGCGAGAAGCCGAACGCGCGCTCGTGGGTGAGCCCGAGCCAGACGGAGAGCGGCAGCCGCACGAGCGCCGAAAGGATCACAAGCAGCGCGCCGAGCACGAACGCGCCGAGCGCCTCCGGCAGCGAGTCGAGGAGGCCGGCCGGCGCCTGGCCCGGCGGCGTCAGGGCGACCACGGCGAGGACGGCGAGCCCGACCGCGACGTCGGCAAGGATCGCGCGGTAGCGCGGATCGTGGTAACGGCGTGCGACCCCCGGATCTGTCACGGCCGGGGTTGTAGCAACGATTGCTTAATCTGCAGCTAACAACCAACCGCCGCCGCGCCGGTCTTATAGGCATGGCGACTGCAGAACCGACGCTCGGCCCCGGTCCGCTGACTGCGGGCGAAGGCCCGTCGACCGAGCTCGCCGACCAGTGGCGCCTCCTCACCCGCGCCGCGACGATCGTCGCGATCCTGACGAGCCCGGCTCTCTTCGTCTGGTTCAGCGAGCGCAACGGCTGGGCGACGCACTGGGCGCTCCTGGCCACGCTCGGCACGATCATCGTCTTCCGCGGCTTCGCCGACCTCGTCTTCCGCCGCCTGATCCCCTGGCCGAGCCTCTTCGGCGCCGACAGCCAGCGGCTGCGCGAGGAGGACATCATGGGCCGACGGCGTGCGTGGTACTGGCGCAAGAAGGCGCGCCTCGCCGTCGTGCTCCTCGGGATCAACACGGTCGTCTGGCTCGTCCGGGGCGGATCCTGGATCGGGACGTTCGGCGACATCGCCGCCGGGATCGGCTCAGCGGTGGGCAACCCGACCGTGCTCTCCCAGGTGGTCTTCGTCACCTTCCTCTTCATCGCCAACTTCGCGATCCTGATGGGTCCGATGCTGCTGATGGGCATCTCGCAGATCCGCGGCTTCGAGCCCGGCGACGCGCAATGGGGCGTCAAGCTCGCCGACGTCCGCGGCCAGGTCGAGGCGAAGGAGGAGGTGCGCCGCGTCGTCACGCTCTGGCAGTCGGGCGAGGCGTTCGAGCGGGCGGGCGGCAAGCGCGAGCGGGGCCTGCTCTTCCTGGGCGCGCCAGGCACCGGCAAGACCATGCTCGCGAAGGCGATCGCCACCGGCTTCAACTCGCCGTTCGTCTCCATCCCCGGCTCCGGCTTCGCGCAGACCTTCATCGGCGTCGACGCGATCATCGTCCGCTACCTGGCCTGGAAGGCCAAGCGGCTCGCGCGCAAGTGGGGCGGCCAGTGCATCGTCTTCATCGACGAGATCGACGCCGTCGGGATGCGCCGGCAGACGCTCGGCGGCGCCCAGGCCGGCTCGTTCGCCCCGCCCGACATCAGCGACCACCTCTTCTTCGGGCCGCAGGGCGCACTGAACACGAGCGGCGACCTGATCCTCGAGACGCGCCGCTGGCGCGAGCGGATGTTCGAGCAGCGGGCCCCGGAGCGGGCCGCGCCGGCGGGGCTGCAGACGCGCTTCGCGTCGCTCCTCAACTTCACGTTCCCCGGGATGGGCGGCGGCATGGGCCAGCTGGCGCTGAACCAGCTGCTCGTCGTCATGGACGGGATCGACAACCCGCCGTTCACGAAGCGCGTCCTGACGAGCCGCTTCAACACGTTCCTCGACGCGACGTACGTCGTCCCGCGCCGCCTCGGCAAGATCCCGTTGCGCCTGCCGCCGCCCGGCCCGCGCGGCGACCAGATCTACTTCATCGGCGCGACGAACGTGCCTCTCGACCGCCTCGATCCTGCCCTGATCCGACCGGGAAGAATGGGGCGCCACGTCTGGTTTCGGACGCCGACCAAGCAGGACCGGCTCGACGTCTTCGACCTCTACATCACGCGCGTCGCGCACGAGCCCGACCTCGACACGCCGAAGCGCCGCGACGAGATCGCGCGGATCACGAACGGCTACTCGCCGGCGATGATCGACCAGGTCTGCTCGATGGCGCTGACGCTCGCGCACCACGACGG